>JAYSSN010000467.1:0-6480 GCA_043720555.1 Rhodobacterales bacterium
GCATCCCCGCACCCATCAGCAGACAGGACAGCGCAAGGATAGCCATCGGCACCACCACGGGGCTGCACAAACCCTGCGCGGTCACGCAAAGATCATGGCGCGGAATACCCCGGGGGCTACTCGGCCGCTTCGGCCCGCGCGTCCAGTTCCGCTGCCTTGGCCTCCACCAGCCCGACGATGTGGTCGATCATCCGGTCATTACCCAGCTTGTGGGCCTGCTTGCCCGCCAGATACACCATCCCTGACCCCGCCCCGCCGCCGGTAAAGCCGATATCGGTCATCAGCGCCTCGCCGGGGCCGTTCACCACACAGCCGATGATGCTCAGGCTCATCGACGTGGTGATATGGGCCAGGCGGTTTTCAAGCGCCGCGACGGTCTTGATCACGTCAAACCCCTGCCGTGCACAGGATGGGCATGAAATGATCGTCACCCCGCGGTGCCGCAGGCCGAGGGATTTAAGGATCTCGAACCCGACCTTCACTTCTTCCACCGGATCAGCCGACAGACTGACGCGGATCGTGTCGCCAATGCCGTTCCACAGCAGGTTACCCAGTCCGATTGCCGATTTCACCGTGCCGGATACCAGCCCCCCCGCTTCGGTGATGCCCAGATGAATCGGGGCATCAGTGACATCGGCCAGTTGCTGATAGGCCGCTGCCGCCATGAACACGTCCGATGCTTTCACGCTGATTTTGAATTCGTGAAAATCGTTGTCCTGCAACAGCTTGATATGGTCCATCCCGGATTCGACCATCGCATCCGGGCATGGCTCGCCATATTTATCCAGCAGATGCTTTTCCAGACTGCCCGCGTTCACCCCGATGCGGATGGAACAGCCGTGGTCCTTGGCCGCACGCACCACTTCGGCCACGCGCCTGGCGTCTCCAATGTTGCCCGGATTGATCCGCAGACACGCCGCCCCCGCCTCTGCCGCTTCAATGGCCCGTTTGTAGTGGAAGTGGATATCCGCCACGATGGGCACCGGGCTTTCCGCCACGATCTCGCGCAGCGCACGGGTGGATGCAGCATCGGGCGTGGAGACCCGCACGATGTCAGCACCCGCCACGGCGCAGCGTTGAATTTGTGCAATGGTCGCCGCCACATCCGTTGTCAGCGTATTGGTCATCGTCTGCACCGAAATCGGCGCGTCCCCCCCGACGGCAACCTTGCCCACCATGATCTGGCGGGATGTGCGACGGTAGATATTCTTCCAAGGGCGGACGGTGTTCAGCGACATGGGTGCCTCCGGTCAATGCGCCAAAGATAAGCGCAAGGCCGCCGAACAGCAATCGCCGCCGACAGATCTGTCACACCAGATTGACAGATTATTCGTTCACAAGCGCCGTGGGCGGTGTCTCGCCGCCATCCGTCGGCAGCACTTCCGCCACGAATTGCGCAAGGTCGGCATCACCCGTCAGATCCGCGGCAATGTACCGCTCCGTCAGGGCCGCTGGCGACAGCGCCACATCCTTGACGACGTTCGCGCCGGGGCCGGATGGCCCGAAGGTCTGCCCGTTCACCGCGAAATAGACCGACCCGGAATTGCCGGTGCGCAAGGTGGCTGGGTCTTCCAGTTGCGGCACGACATAGCGTTCACCGGCATCGAGGATCTTTTCAAACAGCACCGTACCATCGGCCGAACTGACCCGCACCCACGACGGGCGCACCGCCAGCAATTCCACAGCGGGCGCATCAGCCGCCACAACCTGAACCGGGTTCGCGGCCTCAGCCGGCTGTTCGGCTTCGGCAAGCGCGTCCGCATCGGCGGCCACGCCACCACCACGCGGATCGATTGCCGCGATCGGACCATCGCGCGAGGTCATCACCGGCACATCCAGCGCCTCGGGCCGGTACAGCCGGTCCAGCGGATCGGCCTGCACACCGGCAGTCAGGACGTCATGCTCGGGCGCCGACCGCACCAGCGGCGCGTCCGACCCGACATTGCCCAGCGGGTCAATCTCGGCCACCACCAGCGGCGCCTGATCCACCGGGGCAATCGTGACCCGCTGCACTTCCTGCAGGACCGACCAGCCGCCATAGCCAAGCGCACCGATCAGCGCAACCAGCACCGCGACAGATCCGATGGCCCCCGGTTCCACCCGCGCCATGATGCTTTCGCCACGCGGAATGAAGGTCGCATTCGGATCGGTGAACGGATCGCGCAGATCGCCGGCCGCCCGCGACCGTACCGCCGTCATCGCAGGCGAAGACGCCGCCGCCGACATGCCATGCGCCACCTGAAAATTTGCCTCGACGCAGAACCGCGCAAAGGATGCGTCCGGATCCATGCCCAGATAGCGCGCATACGACCGCACATAGCCCGCAACAAAGCCCTGCGTCTCGAATGCCGAGATATCGGCGTTTTCAATCGCGGCAATGTAGGTGGCTTTGATCTTCAGTTCGCGCTGCACATCCAGCAGCGACTTGCCAAGGGTCGCGCGTTCCCCACGCATGAGGTCGCCGAGGCGCAAGTCAAAGTCGTCAAACCCCTTTGGTTTGTCCGCCTCCGCTGTCGAAGGCCTGGCCTTCCAACCGATCATGCGCTTGCCTGTCCCCGTAACCCATGCCGCAGTCGTTCAACGCGACTCAGCGGCGTTCGTATTGCGTGAACGCTAGCATAGGGCAAGGGGATTTGCATCGGCAGAACACCCGAACCGGGCCCTTCGGCGCGATTCAGCGCAGGCTTTTCGCCATGGCAACCCCGCGCACGCAAAAGTTGAACGCCGCGACTGACAGAGCGCCCCGGAATGCGCCCGCAAAACACCTTTGCGCAACCGGAGCTTTCCGCCGTGTCCCGTCGCGTCTGAACGTGCGCCATGCTGACGATCAGCTGATGCACCGCCGAACCGCAAGCCATAGAAGCAGAGCCCCTGCCGGCCGCAACATCTGCGCCGTGGTCCGCTTCGTTGCGCGGCAACCGGCCACGCGGGGGGACACACGTCTTCCCCCGCCCGCCAAACCGCCGCAGCGCCGATGCCGCACATCCGATCCCGACCCGACCCCCCCGCCGATCGGCCAGCATCACCGGGCCCGGCCCACAATTTCTGCGCCCTTACAACGCGTTGTGCAGTTGCGGCATGGCCGTTGCCAAAGGCCGCCGGAGGCCCGGTCGCAACCGCTCCGCAGCCGCGACAATCTGCCGCAGTTCAGCGCGCCCAACCGCTACCCCGCCGGGCTGATCTGCAGCACGATCACACATGGCGCCGTCCCGCCCCGCGCGGCATCACAGGCGGCAAGCGCCTGGCGCTGTGCGGTTTCCGCGTCGGGCAGGCCGCTGATCGCCACGGCGGATGCAACCGGCACACCGTCGCGGATAAAACCATCGTCGGGCGACACAGCCAACCCGGCATAGCCGTCACTGCCGGGCACGAACACCAGCAAGGCATCGGTGTTGGCGGCGACCAGCCGCAACAGCTGCAATTCTTCCGCAGACAAAAAGCCATGCAGGTGCAGCGTGATGGTGGCGGTGCCAGGGGTGCTCACCTCGGTCGGCACGGCGTCCTTGGCCAGCGCCAGCACAGCGCTGAACGCCAGAACCCCTGCGCCCAACATCAGTTTCATGTCCCGGTCTGCTTGGCTGCACGAATCGCCGGGCAGCCGGGCGGGCATGGTCGGTACCGCACCGTCCCGATTGGCACGCCGCAGTGCCAGATACCCGACCGATGGGGCCGGGCATGCGCGACACGCGGAAATCAGCCGACCACCGGGTCAGGCCCATGCTGGTTCGGGCCGACCGTGCCGCGCAGAAACCCAAGCTCGACAAGCGCCCAAAGCCCGATGACCATCATGGCGATGGACACCAGATACATCAGCGTACTGGGCACCGGCATCGCCACGCCGCCAGTATCGACAATCGTATAGCCCAGCCCGGCCACGCCGATCAGCGCGCTCAGGACCGTCGGCAGAAAAAACAGCCACTTCATCCATGACGGCCGGTCACGGTCGTTCAGACGCTTGGCCATGAGTGCCAGAACCGGGAAACCCAGGATCACGACCATGATCAACTGCTGCCAGGCGGCCGACGACAGATAGTCCGACATGAAATCGGGATTGTTCAGGTTCGCGGGGTCCATCATTGCCGACATCCGCGGGCCCATGATCGAAGCCAGAATAAAATAGATCACAATACTGACCACAATCAGCACGATGGTGGCCAGCCAGTATGTCTTGCGCCCGATACGGCCGTTCATATTGGTAAATGTTTGCATGTCCATGTCTTCACCCTTTCAAATTGATCGTTCAGAAATCTTAAACCCGCCTTGCCGTTGCACAAAGCACATTCGCAACCACCATACGGGACGGCCATCCCGGCCCTGCCGGCGACCGGCCACGCCGGCGTCCCCGTCCCTTGCGCGGTCTGGACAGCGCCCCGCCGCCTGATAGGCTTGCCGCAAAGGAGACGCCACATGACGCTCGACGCGACCCTGTCCCGGATTGACGCTGATCTGCCTGCGGCCCTCGGCCGGCTGATCGACCTGCTCGGTATCCCCTCCATCTCCACCGATCCGGCCTTCAGGGCCGATTGCGCCCGCGCCGCCGACTGGCTGGTGGATGACCTGCGATCGTTGGGGTTTGACGCCTCGGTGCGCCCGACGCCCGGCCATCCGATGGTCGTGGCCCATTGCGACGGCCCAGGGCGGCACCTGCTGTTCTACGGCCACTATGATGTGCAGCCGGTGGACCCGCTGAACCTGTGGCACCGCGACCCGTTCGATCCCGCGATCGAAGACACGCCCAAAGGCCGCGTCATCCGCGGCCGCGGATCCTCTGATGACAAGGGCCAGTTGATGACGTTCCTTGAGGCCTGCCGCGCCTGGAAAGCTGTCCACGGCGCCCTGCCCGGCCGCCTGACGATCTTTTTTGAGGGCGAAGAAGAATCCGGCTCGCCCTCGCTGATCCCGTTCATGCAGGAGAATGCTGACGAACTGCGCGCTGACATTGCGCTGATCTGCGATACCGGACTGTTCGAGTCCACCTCACCCGCGATCGTCACCATGCTGCGCGGGCTGCTGGGCGAGGAACTGACCATCCATGCCGCGAGCAAAGACCTGCATTCGGGCATGTATGGCGGTGCCGCGCAAAACCCGATCCGCGTGCTGACGCGCATCCTGGCGGGCCTGCACGATGCGCAAGGCCGCGTACAGGTGCCCGGCTTTTATGATGGCGTCACCGAATTGCCCGATGCGATCCGTGCCCAGTGGCAGACGCTTGCCTTTGATCACGCGCGGTTTTTGGGCGACGTCGGCCTGTCGCATCCGGCGGGCGAGGTCGACCGCACACCGCTGGAAATGATCTGGTCCCGTCCGACGGCCGAGGTTAACGGCATCTGGGGCGGCTATACCGGCGATGGCTTCAAGACTGTGCTTCCGGCGCAGGCGCATGCCAAGGTCAGCTTCCGCCTTGTGGGCGATCAGAACCCCGATACGCTGCGCACCGCCTTCCGCGCCTGGGTGCAAGCCCAGCTTCCCCCCGATTGCACGGTCGAATGGAAAGCCCACGGCAACAGCCCCGCAGGCGTGATGTCCATCGACGACCCCGCATTCGAGGCCGCACGGCATGCCCTTTCCGAAGAATGGGGCCGCCCGGCGGCCTATGTCGGCTGTGGCGGATCAATCCCGATCGCGGGCTATTTCAAGACCTGTCTGGGGATGGACGCGCTGCTGCTGGGCTTTGGCAAGGATGATGACCAGATCCATTCGCCGAATGAAAAGTATGACGTGGAAAGCTTCCACAAGGGCATCCGGTCATGGGCACGGGTGCTGGCAAAACTCAGGTAGGCGGCACTTGAGCGCACCACTTTTGCAACAACAGGGGCATGACGGCGCAACCACGCAACGTTGCAATACTACTGGTGCCGTCCCGGTCATTTCGCCTGATAGTTCGGTATCGACCCGATCTCTGAAAATTGTCAGGCGTCAGTGCACGTCAAAATCGCCCCGTTGCTGCCTGCCACAACAGCCGCCCGCGCCGATGCGCCTCGCTTTGGCCCATCCGCCCGTCCGCCACCGCCGCCGGATCGCGCACTGCCTGCGCGAGCAAGCCGCGCGCCTGCCACCCCGCCAGCAAGGCAGGTGCCGCCGGGCCAGCCGTGTGGCGTACCCGCCGCGCGGACTCCAGCCGCGCCAACCCCCGCTGCGCCAGCGCCCGCACACCCTGCGCCCGCCCGTCCACCAACGGGATACGCCCCCGCGCCTCAAGTTCCGGCACCGCGCGCAGGTAGGCCGCGAGCGCCGCCGCCCAGCCGACGCCCCTTGCCACAGGCTCGGCCGCATCCGGTGCGCCAAGTGCGCGGGCGGCCAGCCACATCAACGCCGCACCGGTTTCCTCCAGATACGCGTCCAGCGCTGCCGCATCCGCATGCGCCGCGCGGTACATATCCCACGTCCGTGCCGCGATCAGCCGGTCCATCACCGGCACAGGCAAGCCCGCCTCGGCAATCAGGTCATGCAGCGGGCCCGCCACCTCATGCGCCCGTCGCG
>JAYSSN010000468.1:0-6477 GCA_043720555.1 Rhodobacterales bacterium
CTTGCCATGGAGGAGAATGCCGTCGACATGTCCATCACCCTCGCCGACGCCTATTTTGCCCAGGACAGCCGGGTGATCTGGGAATTCCTGCAAATGCAGGCGCTGGCACTGCCCGGCTACACCCCGGAAAAGGTGACCGCAGAATTTGCGCAAATGGAGGAATCAATGATGTCCGCGCGCAACCGCAACTGGATTGCCGTGCTTGAGGATGCCGCCGAAGACGGCCCCGCCTTCGCAGCCTTCGGAGCGCTGCATCTGTCGGGCCACGACGGCGTTCTGGCGCTGATGGAGCGGGCCGGCTGGACACTGGAACGCCTGCCTTTGTAGTGGCGCAACCCAAAAAAGAGCTTCTGAAGAAAATAACAAATATTTGATATTGCTTAATATTTCCTGAAATCTACAGCAGGAATTATTCCAGATTCACGTCAGGGCATCACCTCGAACCGGTCCACATCCACCATGCCGTGATCGGTGATCTTCAGATGCGGGATTACCGGCAGGCACAGGAAGGCCAGCTGCAGGAACGGCTCTTCCAGCACCACCCCCAATCCCTTTGCCGCCGCGCGCAGCCTGACCAAGGCCTCGTGCACCACCTCGAACGGCTCCATGCTCATCAATCCGGCCACCGGCAACGCGAGTTCGGCCAGCACGCGGCCGCCCGCCACCACGACGAACCCACCCTCGATCTGCCCCAGCCGGTTCACCGCAAACGCCATGTCCGCGTAATCCGCCCCCACCACCGCGATGTTGTGATGGTCGTGGCAGACCGTGCCCGCGATCGCGCCGCGCTTCAGCCCGAAGCCTTTCACGAATCCCGTCGCGCGATTGCCATTCAGTCCATGCCGCTCGATCACCGCAATCTTCACAAGATCGCGGTCGGTGTCCGGGAACTTGTCGCCATCGCGCGGGGCAATGTCATAGGTCAGATGCCGGGTGATGATCTTGCCCGGAATGATGCCGATCACCGGGGTTTCCACCCGGTTGCCACCGCTGCGAAAATCCGGCGCGGTCACGGCTGGCGCCTTCACCGAATGTCGCGCCACGGGGGCCACGGCCCCCCGCGCCGCGAAGGCCGCCGCATCGGCCAGCCGCCCCCCCGCGAAAACCATGCTGGCGTGACAGTCTTTCAGACTGTCGATCACCACGATATCGGCACGCTTGCCCGGTGCGATCAGCCCGCGATCCTTCAGCCCGAACGCCTCGGCCCCTGACAGGCTCGCGGCACGGTATACCGCCAGCGGCGGACAACCGAGGGCCATCGCCGTGCGGATCATGTAATCCAGATGCCCATGTTCGGCGATATCAAGCGGGTTGCGGTCATCGGTGCAGAAACACAGGTACGGCGCCTGCCGTTCCGTCAGCAGCGGGGCCAGCGCGTGAAGGTCTTTGGAAACGGACCCTTCGCGGATCAGCACACGCAAGCCTTTGCGCAGCTTTTCCAATCCCTCTTCGGCGGTGGTCGCCTCATGCTCCGTCCGTATCCCCGCCGCGATATAGCCGTTCAGATCATTGCCCCGCAGCAGGGGCGCGTGCCCGTCGATATGGCGCCCGCGAAAGGCGTTCAGTTTGGCCATGCAAACCGGATCACGGGCGAGCACGCCGGGAAAGTTCATGAACTCGGCCAAGCCGATCACGCGGGGATGATCCATCAGCGGCAGCAGGTCGGCAGCATCCAGCCGCGCGCCGGCGGTTTCCATATGGGTCGAAGGCACGCAGGATGACAACTGCACCCGTATGTCCATCAGCGTCAGGGCTGACGCGGCAAGAAAGTAATTGATACCCGTCAGCCCGCATACATTCGCAATCTCATGCGGATCGCAGATCGCGGTCGTGACGCCACGCGGCGTCACGCAGCGGTCGAATTCAAGCGGGGTCACCAATGACGACTCAATGTGCAGATGTGTGTCGATGAAGCCCGGCACCAGAATCTGTCCGCCAACATCAATCACTTGCCGCCCGTCATAGGCGCCAAACACGCCCACGATCGTATCACCGCCGATGGCGACATCGGTCGCCACCAGATCGCCGGTCACCAGATCGAACACCCGCCCCCCGCGCAGCACGATGTCGGCAGGCACCTCGCCCCGGCCCATGGCAATCAGGTCACGCAGGTCTGTCATCGCATTTTGTCCTTTTGGGCCATCAAACCGCATGGCAGCCATGCCGTCCAGTGCCTTGCATCCCGGCGCCGGTCATGGTCCACATTCACGATGTCCGATGCTCCGATCCAGCGCCCATTGCGGGGGATTGCCCTGAAACTGGGCTCTGTGATGTGTTTCATCATCATGGCATCCATGATCAAGGCCACCGCGGCCCATGTGCCAGCCGGCGAGGCCGTTTTCTTTCGATCATTCTTCGCGATCCCCGTGATCGTGGTCTGGCTGGCGTTCCGGCGGGAACTGGCCACCGGGTTTCGCGCAGTGCAGCCCATGGGGCATTTCTGGCGCGGGTTTGTCGGCACGACCGCGATGGGCCTTGGGTTTGCTGGCCTTGGCTATCTGCCGCTGCCTGAAGTCACCGCCATCGGTTATGCCGCGCCGCTGCTGACGGTAGTTTTCGCCGCGATGTTCCTGGGCGAACAGGTGCGGGCCTTTCGCATCAGTGCCGTCGCCCTTGGTCTTGTGGGCGTAATGATCGTGCTGTCGCCGCGCCTGACCTTGCTATCGCCCGACGCTGCCAGCCACCGTGAGGCGTTCGGGGCGATGCTGGTGTTGTTCAGCGCGGTGTTTGCCGCCCTTGCGCAGGTGTTTGTGCGCAAACTGGTGATGACCGAAAAGACCCCGGCCATTGTGTTCTGGTTCTCGGTTACCGCAAGCGGCCTTGCGCTGCTGACGGTTCCGTTCGGCTGGGTATCGCCCACGCCGTGGGAGGCCGCCCTGCTGGTCGCGGCGGGGCTTCTGGGGGGTGTCGGTCAAATCCTGCTGACGTCGAGCTACCGCGAGGCGGACGCGTCGCTGGTGGCCCCGTTCGATTATGCCTCGATGATCTTTGCGCTGGGGATCGGGTATTTCGTCTTTACCGAAGTGCCGACCTGGACAATGCTGGGCGGGGCGGCGCTGGTGATCGCGGCAGGGATCCTGATTATCTGGCGTGAACGGCAGTTGGGGCTGGAACGGGCGCGACAGCGCAAGGCGATGACGCCGCAGGGTTAGCGATCAGTTCCAGCGCACCACGACGTCCGCACTGCGCGACCCGCGCATCACACGCCGGATATTTGGCATGTCGTTGCTGTCGATCCACTGCCGCGCGGCCGCAGGGGTCTTGCCGAAATGCGCCCAACGGGCCAGCAGACGGCGGTCGAGTTCGGCCTCGGGCACATCCAGATAAACGGTCAGGTCAAAACACGGCAGCAGGTCAGTCCAGGGGGCCTCGTTCAGCAGCAGATAGTTGCCTTCGACCACCAGAAACTGGTCGTCAGCCGCAACGATGTCAGCTGCGGCGCGTGACAGCTCCATGCTGCGGTCAAAGACGGGGATGGCCGCTTCCTCGCCGTCGCGCAGGCGCTGCATCAGGTGCACAAAGCCGCGGACGTCGAATGTTTCGGGTGCGCCCTTGCGGGCGCGCAGGCCGTGGGCCTCCAGCACCGCGTCATCATAGTGAAAGCCATCCATCGGCACGACGCGCGCGCCCGGCCCAAGGAGTGCCACAACTGCTTCGGCCAGCGTTGACTTGCCGGATCCCGGCGCGCCCGCAAGGGCGGTGATGAACCGCCCCTGCCCTTCGGCCCGCGCCCGGATCAGATCGGCGAGGCCCCCCGGTGTCATGCTATGGCTGCCACGCCTTCCGGCAGCTTGGCCCCCGTCATGTACGAAACCGCATCCGACATCGAATGCTCTTTCGGGTTGATGACACAGAGCCGCTTGCCGAGGCGATGAATGTGGATGCGGTCGGCCACTTCAAAGACGTGCGGCATGTTGTGGCTGATAAGCACGATCGGAATGCCGCGCCCGCGCACATCGCGGATCAGTTCCAGCACGCGGCGGCTTTCCTTGACGCCCAGTGCCGCGGTCGGTTCATCCAGGATCACGACCTTGGACCCGAAGGCCGCTGCCCGCGCCACAGCGACGCCCTGACGCTGACCGCCGGACAGGGTTTCAACCGATTGGTTGATGTTCTGGATCGTCATCAGGCCCAGCTCGGACAGCTTGTCACGGGCGAATTTCTCCATCCGTGCGCGGTCCATCTTGCGGAATACGGTGCCGAGGATGCCCGGAACGCGCCATTCGCGGCCCAGGAACATGTTGTCCGCAATCGACAGGGCGGGCGACATGGCAAGGTTCTGGTAGACCGTTTCGATGCCCAGATCACGGGCGTCTTCGGGACTGCGGAAATGCACGGGCCGGCCGTCCAGCAGGATCTCGCCGTGGTCGGGGATGACGGCCCCCGACAGCGCCTTGATCAGCGTGGATTTGCCTGCGCCGTTGTCGCCGATGACGGCGATGATCTCGCCCGGCATCAGTTCGAAGTCGCAGCCGCTCATGGCGACAACAGTGCCGTAACGCTTCATCAGACCCTTGGCCTGAAGGATGGGGGTGGCAGTCATATCGGCGGTCATTGCGAAGCCCTCCGCAGCCATTGGTCAAGTGCCACGGCGATGATGACAAGGCATCCTGCCGCGAATTTCTGCCAGTAATCGTCCACGCCCGCCAGTGACAGGCCGGTGATGAACACACCCACGATCATCGCCCCAAGGACCGAGCCGATGATCGAGCCGCGCCCGCCGAACAGCGAGGTGCCCCCGATGACGACTGCGGTGATGGAGGCAAGGTTTACCGTCTCGAATGCGATTGGCGACACCGAGCCGACGCGCCCTACTGCGATCCAGGCCGCAAAGCCGCAGATCAGGCCGGCCACGGTGTAGACCGAGATCAGCGTGCGGGTGACCCGGATACCCGACAACATGGCGGCATCGGGATCGTCACCGATGGCATGCACGTGGCGACCCCAGGCAGTGTGGTTCAGCACATACCACAGGAAGGCGGCCAGCAGAATAAGGGTGATCCCGCCGTAGCTGACGCTGGCACCGGCGATGTTGAAGCCCTGGCCGAAGAACAACAGGCCCGGGGCGTTCGCCTCGATATCCACATTGCGGATCGATTCAGACTGCGAATACCACAGCTTCAGCGCCTCGAACACCGACAGGGTTCCAAGGGTGACGATGAACGGCGGCAGGCGCATCAGGGTGATCAGCAGCCCGTTCACCATGCCCATCAACCCGCCGAACAGGATGCCGATGCCGACAGCGATCAGCACTGGAAGCCCGGTGACGACTGCAAGGTTGCCCATGATCAGCGAGGACACCACAAGGATGGCGCCCACCGAAAGGTCGATGCCTGCGGTCAGGATGACCAGCGTTTGCGCCAGCGCGACAAAGCCGGTGACGGTGACCTGTTTCAGCACCGTGGACAGTGCACCCATGCCCAGAAAACGCGGGGCAAGGATGCCGAAGGCCAGCACCGAGACGATCAGCACAAGCGCCGGGATCATCGTGGGATTGCGGCGCAGGAAACTGCGCAGGACGTGGACGAAGGTTTTATCGTCCTTCTCGAAACTGGCCACGGCGCTATCGGCCTTGGTCAGCGTTGCCTCGAAATCAGAAATTGTCTTGGTCGGTGCGCTATCACTGCTCATCGCTGCGGTATCTCCCCCCACAGTTGACGCCAAAACCCGTTGCCGGGTTTCGCCTAAGAAGAAGGGCGACTGTAAAGCCGCCCTTCCACTAATCAAGCACTCGTTAGGGCTGTATCAGCCCCAGCAGAGTTCGGTGCCCTTGGCGCTGTCGATCGACGGCACGCCTTCAGCGGGCTTGTCGGTGACCAGGTTCACACCGGTGTTGAAGAAGGTAAGGCCTTCGGAAACGGTCGGCTTGGTGCCGTCCTTGGCGAAAGCGGCGATTGCGTCGATGCCAAGGCCAGCCATCTTCAGCGGGTACTGCTGCGAGGTGGCGCCGATGATGCCTTCTTTGACCGAGGCAACGCCCGGGCAGCCGCCGTCAACCGAAACGACCAGAACGCCTTCTTTTCCAGCAGCTTTCAGCGCCTGGAAGGCACCTTCGGCAGCCGGCTCGTTGATCGTGTAGACCACGTTGATGTCCGGGTCTTTGGCCAGCAGGGTTTCCATCGCGCGCAGACCGCCTTCGGCGTTTGCGTCCGAGGTTTCATGGCCGATGACGCGGGCGTCGGTTTCCGAACCCATCACGGCCAGATCCGGAACTTCGATGCCGAAGCCGACCAGGAAGCCGGTGTCGCGCTGCACGTCAACCGAGATGTTGTCCTTGTTGATGTCGAGCATCGCGATCTTGGCGGTGGCGGCGCCTTCGCCCATCGTGGCAGCAGCCCATTTGCCGATCAGCAGACCCGCTTCGAAGTTGTCGGTCGCAAAGGTGATGTCCTGGGCTTCGGCGTCGGCGAGCGGGGTGTCGAGCGCGATCACCAGGATGCCGGCGGCGCGGGCGTCCTTGAGGGCCGGGCCGACGCT
>JAYSSN010000469.1:0-6440 GCA_043720555.1 Rhodobacterales bacterium
CCCGCCCGGCACGCCGGTTTCAACGGCACTGATCCGCCCCGCGCTGACCGTCACCCGCACATTGTCGGCCCAGCCATCCGGCAGCAGGGCGGTCTTGGCATGCACTTGCATCGTGGCCTCGCTTGACAGCACATTATGTATAGACATAATACGACCAGACTCAGCAAGAAGGCAAGCGCCATGGGCATGCTTCTGACCCACGCGACAGTGGCTACCATGGCGGATGGATACGGCCTGCTGCCGGATGCGGCCGTAGCCATGGACGCAGGCAGGGTGCAATGGGCCGGTCCCATGCAGGCGATCCCTACCAGCTTTCGCACCCACGACGCCCATGATTGCGCAGGTGCGCTTGTCACCCCCGGCCTGATCGACTGCCACAGCCATGTCGTCTTTGCAGGCCACCGCGCGGCTGAATTCGAAATGCGGCTGAACGGCGCGAGCTACGCCGAAATCGCCCGCGCAGGCGGTGGCATCCTGTCTACCGTCACCGCCACCCGTGCAGCTTCCGCCGATGATCTCATCACCCAATCCCTGCCCCGAGTCGATCTGATGATCCGCGAAGGCACCACCACGCTGGAAATAAAATCCGGATATGGCCTTGATATCGCATCAGAACTTACCATCCTGCGTGCCGCCCGCCGCATCGGACAACTGCGCCGGATGCGTGTCACGACCACCCACCTCGCCGCCCATGCGATCCCGCCCGACTATTCTGGTCGCGCCGACGCCTTTATCGACGATATCGCCATCCCCTCGATGCATGCCGCCCATGCTGAAGGCCTGATCGACGCCGTGGACGCGTTCTGCGAAACCATCGCCTTCACTCCCGCCCAGGTGGACCGCCTGTTCATCGCGGCCCGCGCGCTTGGCCTGCCCGTGAAACTGCATGCCGAGCAACTGTCCGACTGCAGCGGTGCGGCACTTGCGGCAAGGCACGGGGCGCTGTCGGCGGATCATCTCGAATACCTCGGCGCAGACGGCATTGCCGCCATGGCCGCTGCGGGCACCACCGCCGTGATCCTGCCCGGTGCCTTCTACACGCTGCGCGAAACCCGGATGCCCCCGATCACCGCGCTGCGCACCGCGCAGGTTGCCATGGCCATCGCCACCGACTGCAATCCCGGCTCCAGCCCGATGACCTCGCTGACCCAAGCGATGAACATGGCCTGCACCCTGTTCCGCATGACCCCGCTGGAGGCGCTTCAAGGCACCACCATCCACGCGGCCCGCGCCCTCGGCCTGTCCGACCGGGGTACCGTCGCCCCCGGCAAGCGCGCCGACCTCTGCCTGTGGGATGCCACGCACCCGGCAGAACTCTCATACCGTATGGGGTCCACTCCATTGCAGCACCGCATTTTCGGAGGCCACCTTGACGCCTGAAACCCTGATCCCCGGCGCAACCACATTGGTGCAACTGGAACGCCTGTACCGCAGCGAAAGCCCCGCAATCCTGCCCGACAGCGCCCGCACACCCGTCGCTGCTGCTGCCGCCCGCATTGCGGCTGCAGCCGCGGGAACTGTGGCTGTCTACGGCGTGAACACCGGTTTTGGCAAACTCGCCAGCATGAAAATAGCCGCTGATGACACTGCAATACTTCAAAGAAACCTGATCCTGTCGCACTGCTGCGGCGTCGGAGACCCGATGCCCCGCAATGTCACCCGCCTGATGATGGCGCTGAAACTGCTGTCGCTCGGGCGCGGCGCGTCCGGCGTCCGCTGGGCGGTGGTTGCCCAGATCGAAGCCATGCTCGCCCATGGCATCACCCCCGTGATCCCGGCCCAGGGATCGGTCGGCGCCTCGGGTGACCTCGCCCCTCTGGCGCACATGACCGCCGCGATGATCGGCCAAGGCAGCGTGACAGTCGCGGGTCAGATCCGGCCCGCTGCAACGGCCTTGCAACAAGCCGGGCTGACCCCCCTGATCCTTGGCCCCAAGGAAGGCCTCGCCCTCATCAACGGCACGCAGTTCAGCACCGCCTACGCCCTTGCAGGTCTGTTCGACGCCTGGCGCGCGGCGCAGAGCGCGCTCGTCATCTCTGCTCTCTCGACAGACGCCATCATGGGTTCCACCGCCCCCCTGCATCCGGAAATCCACGCCCTGCGCGGCCACCCCGGCCAGATCGAGGCCGCAGCCACCATGCGCGCCCTGCTCGACGGCTCCGCCATCCGCGAAAGCCACCGCAATGATGACCACCGCGTGCAGGATCCCTACTGCATCCGCTGCCAACCCCAGGTCACCGGGGCCGCGATGGATGTGCTGCGCATGGCGGCCTGCACCCTTGAAATTGAAGCGAACGCAGCCACCGACAACCCGCTCGTGCTGTCTGACGGCATTATTTCCGGTGGGAATTTCCACGCCGAACCCGTTGGTTTTGCAGCCGATATGATCGCCCTCGCCATCAGTGAAATCGGTGCGATTGCCCAGCGCCGCGTCGCCCTGATGGTGGATCCGACGCTGTCCTTCGATTTGCCCCCCTTCCTGACGCCGCACCCCGGCCTCAACTCCGGCCTGATGATCGCCGAAGTCACCACCGCCGCGCTGATGAGCGAGAACAAGCACGCAGCCCACCCCACGGTGATCGACAGCACCCCCACATCCGCCAATCAGGAAGACCACGTCAGCATGGCCGCCCACGGCGCGCGCCGCCTGATGGCCATGAACACCAATCTCGCCGTGATCCTGGGGGTAGAGGCGATCTGCGCCGCGCAAGGCGTCGAATTCCGCGCGCCGTTGCTGACGTCACCCCCTCTTGGTTGCGTTCTGGCGCACCTGCGCACCGCAGTTCCTGCACTGCACGACGACCGCTTCATGGCCCCCGATCTTGCCGCCGCCGCCGCCCTTGTCGCGGATGGCACCCTCGCCGTCGCCGCCCTCATCCCCCTGCCGGAGCTTTGATATGACCCGCCACAACACCCGCGACATCTACCCCGCAACTGGCACGGAGATCACCGCGAAAAGCTGGCTGACCGAGGCGCCGCTGCGCATGCTGATGAACAACCTGCACCCCGACGTGGCTGAAAACCCGCATGAACTCGTGGTTTACGGCGGCATCGGCCGCGCCGCCCGAACGTGGGAGGATTTTGATCGCATCTGCGCCGCCCTGCGCGATCTGGAGGCCGATGAAACCCTGCTGGTGCAGTCAGGCAAGCCCGTCGGCGTGTTCCGCACCCACAAGGACGCGCCCCGCGTGCTGATCGCCAACTCCAACCTCGTGCCGCATTGGGCCACCTGGGACCATTTCAACGAACTCGACAAAAAGGGCCTTGCGATGTACGGCCAGATGACGGCGGGATCGTGGATCTACATCGGCACCCAGGGCATCGTACAGGGCACCTACGAAACGTTCGCCGAAGCAGGCCGCCAGCACTACGACGGCAACCTTTCGGGAAAATGGATTCTCACCGGTGGCCTTGGCGGCATGGGCGGGGCACAACCCCTCGCCGCCGTCATGGCCGGGGCGTGCTGCCTGGCCGTGGAATGCGACGAGACGCGGATCGATTTTCGTATTCGTACCAGATATCTGGATGCCAAAGCGCAGACGTTGGATGAAGCGCTCATCATGATCGCCGACTGGACCGCAAAAGGCGAGGCGAAGTCAGTGGGCCTGCTGGGCAATGCCGCCGACATCTTCCCCGAACTCGTCACACGCATGAAACAGGGCGGCCCACGCCCGGACATCGTCACCGACCAGACCTCGGCCCACGATCCGCTGCACGGCTACCTGCCGCAGGGCTGGACGGTCGCCGAATGGCGCAGCAAGCAGGAAACCGACCCCAGATCCGTCGAACGCGCCGCGCGTGCAAGCATGACAACCCACGTTGCCGCCATGGTCGATTTCTGGAACGCCGGAGTGCCCACGCTTGATTACGGCAACAACATCCGACAGGTGGCGAAGGATGCGGGGCTGGACAACGCCTTTGCCTTCCCCGGTTTCGTGCCCGCATATATCCGCCCGCTGTTCTGCCGCGGCATCGGCCCGTTCCGCTGGGTGGCGTTGTCGGGCGATCCTGACGACATCTACGCCACCGACGCCGCGATGAAGACGCTTTTCCCCGACAACGCCCATCTGCACCGCTGGCTCGACATGGCACGCGAGCGGATCGCATTTCAGGGCCTACCCGCCCGCATCTGCTGGATCGGGCTGGGCGACCGGCACCGCGCGGGCCTCATGTTCAACGACATGGTGAAGTCCGGCGAACTCAAAGCTCCCATAGTCATCGGCCGCGATCACCTCGATTCCGGCTCCGTCGCCTCGCCCAACCGCGAGACGGAGGCCATGAAGGACGGCTCCGATGCCGTGTCGGACTGGCCGCTTCTGAACGCGCTTCTCAACACCGCGTCGGGGGCCACATGGGTGTCGCTGCACCACGGCGGCGGCGTCGGCATGGGTTTTTCGCAGCACGCCGGCATGGTCATTGTCGCCGACGGCACCGATGATGCTGCCCGCCGCATCGAGCGCGTGCTGTGGAACGACCCCGCCACGGGCGTCATGCGCCATGCCGACGCGGGCTATGACATCGCCAGGCACTGCGCCCGCGACCAAGGCCTGCACCTGCCCGGGATCCCTGGCCCCTGACCGGCGTGGCACCCGTTGCACCGTTGCCTTGAATATCGGCGCCGCAGGCATCCGCACCTGCCACCCGGGGGCGGCTGTCCGGTTTGACACACAGTTTCGTGTGCGCAGGCCCGCGCACCTTTGACGGCGCCGGTGTGTTCCGTTAGCTTGCCTGCAAAATATCATGATCCGGGGCATTCTGCCCGGATTCGCGAAGGAAAGCGTTTGATGCAGCGACATTCGACCACACTTGCGGCGGTGCTCGCCACGCTGATGCTGCTGGGTGCCTGCGTTCCCGAAGGTGGTGTGACTGCGGCTGTCGATGGCCAGCCCCGCGTGGCCAACCCCGGCGCGATCGATCAGACGCAGGTCTATCTCGCCGCGGCCGACAGCGGCTTTAGTTTGCCGACAGTGCCCGTCGAACAGGTTCCCGAAACCTATCGTCGTCAGATGGTGGCCTATGAAACCGATCAGGCCCCCGGCACCATCATCATCAACCCGTCGGACAAGCTGCTGTACTTTGTCGTCGGCCCGAACAAGGCGATCCGCTACGGCATCGCCGTGGGGCGCGCGGGCTTTGAGTGGTCCGGCGAGGCGCTGGTGACCAACCGCAGGCCATGGCCCACCTGGACGCCGCCGCCCGAGATGATCGAACGCAAGCCTGAACTTGCGAAATGGGAAAAGGGCCAGCCCGGCGGTCTCGACAATCCGCTGGGCGCGCGGGCGCTGTATCTGACCACCAATGGCGTTGATTATGGCTATCGCATCCATGGCACGCCGGAATGGCAATCCATCGGGTCAAACGCCTCGTCCGGCTGTATCCGCATGATCAATCAGGACGTGATCGACCTGTACAGTCGTGTGCCCGAGGGCGCCAAGGTGATCGTGATGACACGCGATGGCCGGATGCCCACCGGGCTGACCTTGCCCCCACCCGCGCCGGAACCGCGCCGCCAGACCCCGCGTCGTCAGGCGCCGGCGCCCGTGGTCGCCGAGCCGGCACTGCCACCGCCGCCGCCGCTGCCGCCGCTCGATCCCGAGCTGATCGCGGCACCCCGCGCCACACCCGCAACGCCCGCGGTCACCGCGCCCGTCGCGGCTTCCCCGGCGACAACATTGCCGACAACCACCCCGATCTGCGTGCCAACTGCGGCCAGACCCTGCCTGCCGCCCGCGAACTAGCGGGTGATGGCGGTGTGTGAAACCACCGTGACCGGACCAGAACGCCGATGTGCGCAGAGTGCCGACGGCGCGCCCGGCGCCCTGCCAGTGGCAGGATGCCACCGGGTTCTGGCCTGAAGGCCAAGGCAGCGGAACCGCAGGCAATGACCTGAGGGGGGCACCTGCCGGGGTCAGGCTGGTGCCCCCCGGGCATCGCGGACGGATCATGCACTTCAGACGTTCCCATCACAATGCATCCTGCGCCGGCGCAGTGACTCATCGTTGTGAAAACGGCGTGTGTCGTCGCGCCCTTTTGCAGCTTCCGTCGGTGATATCAGGCCGGCAACCACCGGTCATAATCGCTGACCAGCAGATGCGCGGGAGCTTCATCCTCGTCGATCTCGGCAAAGCGCCCGATGGGGTCGACAAAGACGTTGTCGGTCACATCATCATTCACCGTACTGACCTCGCCGATCAGGACATCCCCGCCGTCGCCCCAGAACGCATGCCAATCCCCCGGCATCAGTGTCACAGACTCCCCCGGTGCAAGCCGCAGCTTTTCACCCGGCCCGTAAGCCCGGTCGATGCCGTCGCAGCGCACACGTCCCCCACGGTCATCCGCAAACCGCCCCGCATCGTCCGAGCCATACAGCTCCACCACCAATGTGGCCCCGCCCCGGTTGATGATGTCCTCGGCCTTGATGACATGGGTGTGCATCGGCG
>JAYSSN010000470.1:0-6421 GCA_043720555.1 Rhodobacterales bacterium
CTTTGCGACCGTCCTGCTGGATGCGCTGCATGTTGACACCGTCGTCGCCGATGTGTTTCTGACCCCGCAAGGCACCGGCTTTCGCACCACGTTGATCGAGTTGAACCCCTTTATCCCCGCGACGGATGCGTGCCTTTTCACCTGGGCCAAGGGGGGCGACTTTGACGGCGGCTTCCGCTTCAACCGCGTCCGGACCACCGCGCATGGAGCAGCGCAGGGGGCCAGCGCGCCCATCGCAAAGCCGGGGTCCGATCACGACTACTGGGTATCGGAGGCCTAGCTAGTCCGCCCGCACCATGGGAATGCCCATCGTCAACTTGCCGCCATGGGCCGTGCTGTCGCCCATGCGCACCACGCCCTTACCCATGATCTTTACCACGGTTGAACCTTGGGTCATCGTGTCAGGCGGCCCGATGCAGGTGCAGGTGCCGCCGACCGTCGCCATGGGCTGGCCGTTCACCCGCACAAAGACCTGACCTGGGTTCACCACGGGGCCGCCGACATGGGGCTTGGGGCCGGGGTCCACCATCGGACAGACGTGCATGTGACCGATCAGGGAAACGGGTCTGCCCATCTGTCAAATCCTCCAGACATCGTCGTCAGGGGTGGGGGTCGCGCCTCCGCCCGGTTCAATTGGCACGGCGTCAGGATACCACGTCTGGCCGGTTCCGCGAAAGCGAAAGCTGCCGTCGAAATCGCCACCATCCGCCCAGGTGAACAGGCACGGGTCGGTGCGCTGCACCAGCGGGTTCAACTCCACCAGCCGGATGCGAAAGCCATCCGCCGCCGGTTCGGCAAACACGTCCAGCGCCAGATCAGGCAGCGGCAGACGGGGCACGATCGCGGCCGTGAACACCTGTATTGCTGTCTTCAGTGGCGCCTCATGCTGCCCGATCTGCGGGAACGCCCCGTCGGCATGATATTGCGACACGCCGATGACCCGGCCCTCGCGGATGAAGATGCGGAATTCGGCCCATTGCGGGATCGGCAGCCATGGAAAGAAGAACAGCGACAGCTCTGTGCCTTCGGACAATCCCCGGCGGATCAACCCCGCGGGGCGCGGATTGGGCTGGCGCAACAGCCACAGCACCCCATTCGCGCCCACCACCCGCGGACTGCCGAGGTCGTTCTTGAAACTGCACAGATCCAGCCGCAGATGCGCGCCCATCGGATAGCGCGTCATCACCACCGCAAGGTCGGACTTCAGCACATCCGAAAAATCCGCGGGGCAGGGCGCATCCATGCTCCGCATGAACCCTGGTGTGCCCGCACCCATCACCATCAGGTCAGCGCGGCTGAGATAGACCCGGTCAAACGGCAGCATCAGGTCGGCGAGATCGTCGCACCATTCGCCCATCGCTGTCGCCCACAGGTCCATATCTACAGCGCTTCCCTTGGCTGCAATCCTTCGATGAAGGCTTGCAGGCTATCGGCTGCAAACCCGAGGCCACGTGTATTGTCGCCAGCGCCAAGCGCATCCCAGGCCATGTTCCAGACATAGATCCTGCCATAATCCGGGCTGTCGGCCTGCAGGTTCACCATGATGCGCATTTCGTCATCATCGCTGTACGCCGTGCCGATGGCATAGTGTCCGGGCGGCATCACGATGTCGGTTGGATTGACATACATGCTGTCGGCAATGATCGCGTTCTGCGATTGTATCGACTGGGGGGACATCAGGCCGTTGTACATGCAAATTTGTGTATAATCGTCGAACTGCGCCAGAAAATACTGCCGTTCATTTGCCCAATCCACCGGCTCGCCACGGGAAAAGATGCTGTAATAGGCGACGAACGCGGCGGGAAAGCCCGCCCGCGGCAGGTTCGGGCCAAAGTCGAAGTCCTTGGCAACGTCGGCGAGTTTCGCGAAGCCCGGCAGTCCGTCAAAGCTGTCATCGAGATTTGCCATGGCTCAGAACACCGGATCGCGCGTCATGGAATCGCCGCCCGAATGGGGGGTGCCGGGGTTTGCCAGGCCACTTGGCGTTTTGTAGGCCGTGTGAACGTCTTTATCGACATAGCTCATCGTCACGCCGTCCGATTCGTGGTGCCATGTGCCGGGCTGCCCTGACCCTTTCGTGTTGATGCCCTTTTCGGCGATCAGGGCATTCTCGGCCCGCGTGATGTCGGTACCGGTTTTGCCCGACATCTCGATCTGCACCTGTGGCGTACTTGTCATGCCTTTGGGCGGAAAACCCGTGAAATCAGGTTTGCCATCCTTGAAAGGCACCCCTGTCTTGCCATGTCGGGCGAGGGTTTTCACAAGCGGACTGCTTGAACTTGGCACCCACAGGCCATCGCCCGCAACCGCCGGCTTTCCCGATGGCGTCTGCCACGTGCCTTTGGTGGCCGGCAGGCGTGTGATCTTGCGCAATTCCTTGTCACGGACGCCACATTGCGCCGTCTTGCATTTGTTGAACGCCGTCAGGACCTGCTGCCGCCGCGCCTTGATGTTGGTCCAGTATTGCCCCGCTGCGGCATTTGTCGTTGCGACCTCCCGCGCCCGCTTCAGGGCGATTTTCGCCACGACCAGTTTTTGCTTGGCCACCTGTGCCATGCTGTTTTTTGCTTTGCCAAGACTGTTTACCTTGGCCTCGGCCGCCTTGACTTTGGCCAGTGCCGCCTTGATCAGCGGATTGGACACGGAAACGACGGTGGCTTTACGTATTTTACCCATCTGTGTCGCCTTCAAAGGATATGCCAAGAACATTGTTTTCAACGAATTGCGGATACCAGTGTTCGTCATCCGCGCCCAAAATGGCTTCTTCGGCATCGTCGGATGACACATTGAAAAGAGCGTCGATCTTGTCTTCTTCCTTGGGCCATTTCGCCGTCAGGATCCGGTTGAATGCCTTGAAGGACCAGAAATTTGGCCCCACCGTCCACATCAGATACGCAAATTGCGCCTGCAGATCAGGCCGATTGATCCCGAAATGGCGGGCGTACTTGCGCGCGTTGATGGTCAACTCCTCGCAGGTGTCCGGCCCCAGGTCGGTGTAATAATCCGGCAGTTCGTCCTTCATGATCTCGGCAACAAACCAGGCCGCGAATTCCGCGTCCGACATGCCGCCGCCCATCATCTGATCATCGGTCAGCCGTGGCATTTTCATCGCGCGTCCTCTCGTGCGGCTTTCAGCCAGGTGTCGGCGTCGTCGTCGCTTGTCACGCGTGGCATCATTGGCGCGCCGACCTCGCGCAGGTCGTGCAGGGTGGATTTCAGCTTGCCATCCGCTGTCATGCGATGCTGATGCAGTCGGTTCGGGTCTTTGTCATGCTCGGCAAAAATCGTCTCGATGCCCTTCATGAAACTAGCGGATTGCTGGTCGTCGAACACCGGCAGATAGGCATTCAGATGCTTGGGCCGGTAGTACTTGAAAAAGAACGTCTGGCCCTTGTCATCGGTGATCTTCAGGAACCGCTTCAGTTGGGTTTTCAGGCGCGGCAGTTCCAGCCGGGAATGCAGCAGGATGCCCCAGTTCTTGCCGTAGCCATCTTCTACAAACCAATCCCACGCATCATCGAACCGGGTCAGTTCAACCAGCCAGGGGGCCACTTCGGCCAGATCGTCGCCCGCATCACCATCAAACAGGCACCGCGCGGGCGAATTGAACGCCTCAAGACAAATGGCAATCTCCGGGCTTTGGGACGCATCAATCAGCGCATAGGCCCGCAGGGGCGGGGGCTGGTCAGGATCGCGGGCGAATTCATAAGGTTCCACCGGGCTGAAGAAGACATGCGCAAGGCCCGTCTCCATTGCTTCCTGATCGGGCGACGGCGCGTCGAGGAAATTCATGTGCGGGCACTTTCGGACAGGGCAGGGGCCGCAGCCGCCACGACATTGTCGTGCATCATCAAATCCCGGGCAATGCGACCGTCGTGGGCCACCCTGTGGGGCATTCCTGCATGTGTCATGACCATACTCCGCCCCCTCACTTTCCCTTGCAGTCCTGAACGAAGGGCTTGTCGGATTTCAGCGCCTCCACCTGATCGGGGCTGCCCATCTGAAAATCGACTGACGGCGATTTGATCGTCAGATGCGGCGTCTTGATGGTGATGCCGCTGCTGTCGATGGTAATCGAGCCGCCGGGGCCCGCGATGACAAACTTTTCCTTGGCGACAAGCGTGTGCTTCTTGGTCCGTGCCAGTATCGACCCCTTCGCCTCGATATCCAGCGAGTCGCCGACGACGGTCTTCATCATCTTGCCGACGCCGGTCGTAAAGATGCCCCCCACCACGATATTCTTGGCGATGCCAACCTGTTCGGTCGCGGCAAGGCCCGTGGTGTCACTGCGGAACTTTTCGACCGTGGTCGTCATGATACCCGAGGACGGCATGATCTTGTCCAGCAATGCCGCCGCCGTTGCCGCCGCTTTGATCTGTAGTCCACCCGCCAGGGTACGGTGATCGCCCGAGCCGAAGAAATCACCTTTGGTTACCACGGCGGCCAGTTCCTTGGCTTTGTCCACAACGCCCTGCACCTCGCCCGCAAAGGTCGTGACAATGCCGGGTGCGCCGACCTTGTTTGCGCCTTGCTTGAACAACTTGCCACCGGCCGCCACCAGTGGTGACAAGGCCTTGAGCAGGGCAGGGCCGCCGCCGCCGACAGTCGTGGAACTGCTTTTCCCCACGCGGTTCATCTGATTGCCGGTGACGGTCGTGCTGTCATTGGCGCCGATTGTCGCCATGCGGTTTTGCTGCACGTTGGCAGACATGTTGTTCAGAACCTTTTGCGTCAGATCCTTTTGGGCGTGAAAGAACAGATCTTCACCACCTGCGGTATCCTCGAAACTGATCTCGTTATGACCTGTGCCCTGATGCGTGTTCGACCGCCATGTCGTGCGGGTCTTGTTGGCGGGCAGATCGTAGGGCGCGCCGTTCTTGCCGTTATAGACGCAGCCCGTCACCAGCGGCTTGTCGGGGTCACCCTCCAGAAACTCGACGACCACTTCCATCCCGATGCGCGGAATGGCCATGCCACCCCAGCCTTGCCCGGCCCACATCTGGCTGACCCGGCACCGCATGGAATGGGCGCTTTTCAGATCCCAGTGAAACTTTACCAGTATCCGGCCGAACTCATCGCAATCAATCTCGCCGTCACCCACAACCGTCGCCGTCTGCGGCCCTTGCACCGCGGGCTGCGGCGATTTGCGATCCGGGGCGAGGGGGCTGTTGTCGGGCATCAGCACGTAGCGCCCGGAATAGGCATCGTCGTCGCCCGTGCCGGGGCCACCAGAGCCGTAGGACTCTGATACAAAGGAATGCACTGCCGACAGACACAGGAAGGTCTGCCCGGTCGCCCCCGGTATCTCATCACCCTGCAACGTCACCTTCATGCCGGATGAAAGGCTGATCGTATCGCCGACTGCGCTGGCCCGTGCATCGCCGCCGCGTTCCTGCCGGGCGCGCAGAGCGGCCACCGATTTGCCCGCACCCTGATCCGAGAAGTCACCCGGATAGTCGAAACTTTCGATCTTGCCTTGCGCGTAGTTTGCATCGCCCAACTTGTCGACTTCCATCGCCGCCGTCGGCTTCTTGAAGTTATAGTCGATCAGGCGCACGGCACCCGTGGTCATGCGGCGTTCCGGCTGAAACTCCCAGAAATGCTCTTCTTCGGATTGGTGATGCCCTTGGGCCCCGTGATAGGGGCGTGACCCACCCGGCACAGCCTCATGCGAGTCGATGCTGTCAGTCAGCACAAGTGTATGGCTCTTGTCGGCATGCGTGAAGTGATAGCTGATGCCAAAGCGTTCCATCATCCGGGTTGCGAAACCAAGATCGCTTTCCCGGTATTGAACGGTATATTCCAGCTTTGGATAGGTTTCGGTCACGTCGACCTTGAGCGCGGCCCCGGCCGTCAGGTAATCGGACAGTAGCTCCTTCAAAATATCCACGACGGTCATGTCGTGGAATATCCGCTGGTTGCGCCGGTTACTGGCCAGCCACAACCACGGCCGCAGTGTCAGGCCATACCGGACGCCATTCTCACCAACGCCTGCCCATTGCGCACTCGTCACCACGCCGTCATAAAACACGGGCGCGCCGGCAGTCGCGATCTCGACTGTGGCATGGGTCCCGATCAGATCGTCAAAGTTGATCGTGGGTTCGGTCGACAGCGCATCGATTTGATAGTTGAAAAGCCCGTTCATCTGGTCGGTGCCATTGAACCGCAGCAAAACCAGAACATCCGGACCCAAAGATGTATGCAGTTTGCCGAGCCGACCGGCCTGCTTGAAAACCATGTGGATACCCTCGTGAAATCTCTCTCGCGGCGAAAATAGACCGCTCTGCATGAGTCAAAAAAATCTCTCTCGCAGCCTATGACGCAAGGCGTTCAATCGGCAAGACAAAAAGCCCGAAACAATGGCGCATTTGCCAAGATTTGCACGATGCGGCGGGGCCGACCGGACGGGACACGCTGTGCA
>JAYSSN010000471.1:0-6421 GCA_043720555.1 Rhodobacterales bacterium
TCGGGATAGCGACGGACATTGGCTGCCAACTGCCCCCCTGCCAGCGAGGTCAGATAGAAATCCGCTATGGAGTCGTTTTCCACTGCTACGGTATCGAAGCGGAAATACGCCGGCACCGGGGGGTTTTCGGGGTAGGCGTCGCGTCGAAAGGCGACGGCGATGGATTCGTCGAAATACTGACCAGTGAACACCACCTGATCTATCCGGCAGGCGAATTCGCTGTTGTAGGGCACGTGCAGCATGACATTCACGACGTGTCCATCGACGGCACTTCCCTGCCAGACATTGTTCATCAGATCGGCGTCCAGATTTTCGCCCGCGCCGACAAACCGAAAGCGCGCCTCGACCCCAAGCGATCCGGCAATCAGGCGGCCAATGCCGATATCTATGCCGTTGGCTTTGCCGTCCTCGTCCCAGGAGTAGGGGGCGAAGTTCTCATAAACCGCAAACTCGATAAAACCCTGCTCGATGATCACATCGAGATCCTGACCCACTTCATTGCGCTCGGCATTCTGGGGTTTCGGGCCGGGAACAAAGCCTTCACAACGGGCAAACGCAGGTCCGGCCAGCATGAGAGCCACCAGACCCAGGGCCGCGCAACGCGCGCCACCCGTTCGCCAACTGTGAGCTCCGCTGTGCCGCATCGGATCAGTGAGCTGCCGACAAGCCGATGGTCAGCGTCTCTGCAGCCAGGCCATACGTCGCCGGTTCGTCGCCTATCTGGCTCGCGGCTCGCCGCGCTATGCTGTCTGCGACCGGCGCGCCCGAGGCGGTCGCAATTTCAGACGCGATTTGAAGCAGTTCCACTTTCAGAGCCTGCACATCCGTCCCGGCATCGGCCGACTTCAACGAGTCGCGGATTTCCGTCAGACGGTCACCGAACGGGTCTTGTGTATCCTGATCTGGCCGGGTTTCGATGTAGGTGCGGATCGCCCATGCGGCCTTCTGCCCCAACAATTCGCCAAAGGCGGGCATCTTGGTCACGCCATCCTGCGTTGCACCTTCGCGGAACCGCTCAATAAACCATTCATCGCCACCTTCCTGTGCTTCCAGGTAGCGGACATCCGGTGCCAGACCACCCGAAACAGCGCCAAGCCCATGGCAGCGCGCGCAGTTCTGGTTGAAGCCGGACTGACCGATATCAATTGCCGTTTCCCAGACCTGCGGTTCGGCAGTGCGGTACGGATTTTCGGTCAGCCATTCCTCGCCGATATCAGGCAGGGCATCCGTGTTCACAGCCTCGATGGTCAGCGGCAGTCCGGCAGCGCCAGCGATCTGCCATGACAGGCTGGTGCACAGCAAAACACCAGCCACAGCAAGTGCTGCCCGAGATGGGGTAATCGGCATGAACATCCTCCAGACGACAGTATTTTTTTATGGTCTAACTGGCGCAGACCTGCTGTGGTATTCGACCTAAGTGCACCCTTTTCGGTTTTTGACCCGGCACCGTGGCAACACCAGACCAAGGTCGTATTTGCGCAAGGTCTGCCAGCACCTAGTTTTTTGACGTGGGAGGATGGCCATGAGGAACCCGGCACGACACATTGTGTTGGCGCTCATTATTTGTGTTTTGCCCTTTGGCGCGCAAGCGGAGGTTTCCGTTGTCATAAACTATCTGAGACAAGAGGTTGATCTGCCACCCGTTTTGTCAAACCTCGACCCGGTGCCGCAGGATCGCGGCATTGCCGGTGCTGCGACCGGGCTGGCCGAAAACCAGACCACTGGCCAATTTCTGGGACACAGCTATGAACTGAACGTGATATCGGTGCCGGTTGGCGGCGACGTTGCCACCGCCGCTGGGGCAGCGCTGGGTGTCTCGCCTTACCTCATCCTCGATACGTCTGCGGTTACGATGCTGACCATTGCCGATCTGCCGCAGGCCCAGGGCGCTTTGTTGTTCAATGTTGTGGCGGGCGACGAAGCCTTGCGCGGCGACCAGTGCCGGGCGAACCTGCTGCACGTGTTTCCATCCGACAGGATGCGAACCGATGCGCTGATGCAATTCTTTGTGGCGCGACAGTGGACCGAACTGGCGCTGATTACCGGGACCGATCCCGCAGACATCACCTATGCCGAAGCTCTGAAAGCCTCGGCCAGCAAGTTCGGGCTGCAAGTTGCTGGCGAAAAGACATGGGCATTCGACGCCGACATGCGCCGCAACGCCGCCGCCGAAGTGCCGCTATTTACCCAAGACCTGCCCGACCACGACGTCCTGCTGATTGCGGACGAGATTGATGATTTTGGTCGCTATATCCCTTACAACACGTGGCTTCCGCGCCCGGTTGCGGGCACCGAAGGGTTGGTCGCGTCAGGTTGGTCTGCGGTTGTGGAAAACTGGGGGGCGGCCCAGTTGCAATCGCGGTTCGAACAGGAACACCAGCGCAACATGACCCCGCGCGATTATGCTGCGTGGGCAGCCGTGCGGACCCTCGGCGAAGCGGCAAGCCGAACCGGCAGCGCCGACCCGGCTTTGTTGCGCGACTACATCTTGTCGGACACATTCGAACTGGCCGGGTTCAAGGGCCGCGCCATGACCTATCGCGGCTGGAACGGCCAGCTGCGCCAGCCAATCGTGCTGGCCGGACCGCGCGCCATGGTCGCAATGGCCCCCCTGGAGGGATTTTTGCACCAACGTAACGAACTTGACACGCTGGGGCTTGATGCGCCGGAAAGCAGCTGCACCGTATTTGGGGACAACCAATGAAGCAAATTCCACTTATTCTGGCGCTGATCTGCGCCAGTCCTGCTTTTGGCGCCGAAATTTGGGTCACGAATGAAAGCGACGATACCATTTCGGTGATCGATGTGACCACGCTGGAGGTGATCCGCACGATTCCCACAGGCGAACGTCCCCGCGGCATTACCTTTTCCAAGGACTATTCGCTTGTCTACATCTGCGCGTCCGACAGCGATTCCGTACAGGTGATGGACCCCGAAACCGGTGAAATTCTGCACGAACTGCCCTCGGGTGAAGACCCGGAGCAGTTCGTGCTGCATCCCGACAACCGGCACCTCTACATTGCCAACGAGGATGACGCGATCACCACGGTTGTTGATACCCAAACCCGGACGGTGGTGGCGCAGATTGATGTCGGGGTGGAACCTGAAGGCATGGCAATTTCGCCCGATGGCAAGATCGCGATCACCACATCGGAAACGACGAACATGGCGCACTGGATCGACACCACGACAATGACGCTGTTTGCCAACACGCTTGTCGATAACCGCCCACGGCATGCGGAGTTTGCCAACAAGGGACAGGAATTGTGGGTCAGCGCCGAGATCGGCGGCACTGTCACGGTATTTAACGTGGTCGATCAATCGGAAAAGGCAAAGATCCGGTTTGAAATTCCTGGTGTGAACGGGGATCTGATCCAGCCCGTCGGCTTTGCATTCACCGCAGATGAAAAGCTCGCTTACGTGGCTCTGGGTCCGTCCAACCACGTGGCCGTTGTCAACACCGAAACGCTGGAGGTGGAAAGCTACATCCTTGTGGGCCGCCGTGTCTGGCACATGGCGTTTTCTCCTGATCAAAGTCTTTTGTTCACCACCAATGGCGTGTCGGGCGATGTGTCGGTGATTGACGTTGCGGCAGGCGAGGCGATCAAGTCGATCAAGGTCGGGCGCTACCCGTGGGGGGCGGCGATGCGGCCATGACTGACGCGGACGGGTTGCGCTTGGCCGGTGTCGGGTTCAGTTACGGCACCCGGCGCGCAGTCGATGGTGTGAGTTTTGCCGTAAAGCCCGGCATGTTTTGTGCGCTCCTCGGGCCCAACGGCGCCGGGAAATCAACCTTGTTCGGGTTGATGACACGGCTGTTCACCACCACTGAAGGCCGGATATTTGTTGGTGGTCACGATGTTGCCCGCACCCCCCGCGCCGCTTTGGCGCAGATTGGCGTAGTGTTCCAACAACCCACCCTTGATCTTGATCTTTCGGTTCGGCGCAACCTGCGCTACGGTGCCGCACTGCACGGACTGTCGGGGCGACAGGCCGAGTTACGCATTGATGCCGCGCTGGACCGGCTTGGCATGCGGGCGCGGGCGCTTGAGCGGGCACGCGATCTGAACGGCGGCCATCGTCGGCGGATGGAAATTGCCCGCGCGCTGCTTCACAAGCCTTCGGTGCTGCTGTTGGATGAACCCACCGTTGGCCTTGACGCGGCATCGCGTACAGCGATCACCAGCCACGTGCACGAGATCTGTGTCGAGGAGCGGCTGACCGTCCTGTGGGCAACCCACCTGACCGACGAGGTCAGCCCGACCGATCATGTGGTGATCCTGCATCGCGGGCGCGTCGTGGCGCAGGATGTCGCCTCAGAACTTGCCGGAGTGGCCACGCTGAAGCAGGCGTTTCTTTCACATACGGCCGAATCCGCATGAAATCCGCGCTGACAGTACTGGCGGCCATTGTGCACCGTGAGGCACTTCGGTTTCTCACGCAGCGGGGCCGATTTATTGCAGCGCTGGTGCGTCCGCTGGTCTGGCTGTTTGTCTTTGCCGCCGGCTTTCGCGCCGCCCTTGGTCTGTCGATCACACCACCATACCAGACCTATATCCCGTATGAGACTTACATCGTACCGGGGCTCTGCGGCATGATACTGCTGTTCAATGGCATGCAATCCTCGCTGTCCCTGGTTTATGACCGCGAGATGGGGTCAATGCGGCTGTTGCTGACCAGCCCGCTGCCACGGTGGTGGCTGCTGGCGTGCAAACTGATCGCCAGCACACTGATTTCGATGCTGCAGGTGATCACGTTTCTGGCCATCGCGGCGGCTTATGGGATCGTTCTGCCATGGCAGGGCTATTTTGCGGTGCTGCCAGCGCTGTTTCTGGGTGGCATGATGCTGGGCGCGCTTGGATTGGCGCTGTCATCGTTCATCAAGCAGCTGGAAAACTTTGCCGGCGTGATGAACTTTGTAATCTTCCCGATGTTTTTCCTGTCATCCGCGCTTTATCCGCTGTGGAAGATGTCAGAGGCATCGGTGTTGCTGCACAATCTGTGCGTGGTCAACCCCTTCACCCAGGCGGTCGAGATGATCCGTTTCGCGCTTTACGGCAGTTTCAACCTTCCGGCGGCGGGCTGGACCCTGCTGGCACTTTTCATATTCGGCGGACTTGCTTTGTGGGGTTACGATCCGGCGCGCGGCATGACCCATCGCAAAGGCTGATCTACGACCATAGCAGGATCGAAAAGCCGCAGCAGCCTGCTATGACTGATCTACATAGCCAGAGGCACACCATGCGCACCTTCCTGATCCTCAGCCTGATGTTCGCTCCCTTGATTGCGCAAGCTGATGGTGAGGGGACGCTTAACCCCGATGAAATGAGCCTTGGCCGCGTCATGGACAACATCGCAAACGGTGAAACCAGCATGACCACCTGTGCCTCGGGCTACATGATTACCAAATCCGGCCGCCACGCCGAAGCGCGCCGCTTGTTTGAGCGTTGCGCCGCCGCTGGCTACACGGGCGCGATGACATGGATGGGGCAGTTGGAAGACAACGGTCTTGGTGCCGCCGAAAACCCCGACCGCGCGGCCAGTTGGGACAGGCGGGCGGCGGAGGCGGGTGATCCGGTCGGGCAGTTCAACTACGGCCTTGATCTGATCCGGGGCAGGGGGGTTTCTCGGGATGAGGCAGAGGGCCGGCGCCAGATTGACCGGGCCGCCGAGGCAGGATTGCCCGTAGCACGGCGGTTGCAGGCTGCAGGTTACGATCTGGACGTGGTGACGCCGGATGGCGACAACTGGAAGTACGCGCCGCTGTTCTAGGCGTCTGTGTTTTCACGGCTCTCCACGATCTGCGCCGGGGTTCCCGACAATCTGAGGATCCGTGTGGCCAGCAGGCTGGCTTCAAATTCGTCATGGGTCACCAGGATGGTCGCCAACGGCTGCGCAGCCCGCAGTGTCGTAAACACCTCGATCATGTCCTGGCGCAGGCCCTCGTCCTGCGACACGAAGGGCTCGTCCATTAACAACAGGTCCGGCGCCGCCGCAAAGGCGCGCGCCAGCGCCAGCCGCCGTTGCTGGCCCAGTGAAAGCTGCGCCGGAAATCGGTCACCAAGACCACCAAGCCCCACCTTCTTCAGCCAGTCATGTGCTTTGGCCGTTGAAATCCCGCTGCTCAGGCAAAGTTTCTGTGCAGCGTTTCGCCATGTCAGCAGCGTCGGTTCCTGAAACACCAGCGCAATGCGCGGCGGGGCAAGGCGCAGCCCCACAAACCTCGGCTCCAGTCCTGCAATGATACACAGAAGAGTGGATTTTCCAATTCCGGAAGGCCCGGTCAGGGCCAGCGTTTCATACGGCCCGACAGAAAGTTCAAGCGCGCCCAGTACCGGCGCGCCTGCAAAACCGAAAGACTTCATTGATACTGTCAGGATGGCGGCTGCCACCGGTTGTGGCACCATCGCGTCCAAAACGA
>JAYSSN010000472.1:0-19005 GCA_043720555.1 Rhodobacterales bacterium
TTGGCCGCGACGGGGCCGCCTGCGGTGCCCCCCGCACCGTAATGCGGTACGGGATCGACGACAGCGTCACCTCTTCCCCCGGCACATCCCGCCCGGTACCCGCCAGAACCTCCGCCCAAAGCGTGCCCAGCACCGCCCAGCTTTCGCTGAACCCGCCTGCACCATCGGCGGCATTCACCCGCCCCTCCAGCACCAGCTTGCGTGTCAGATGCGGGGTCATGCCGCACCCCCGCCCAACACTCTCACCGTCCGCCAGCGTTCGATCAGGGCCTGCACCGCAAAAGGCAGACCGCCCGTGCGCGCATCCACGTCATGGCGGCGTTCATAGTATTCGGCCGTCAGCAGCAACCAGGCCTGCAACAGATCCTTCGGCATCGCGGCCCAACCCGCCCCGAACCCCGCATCGAACACCACCTCGATCCGGCCGCCCGCGGGTGCCATCGGCAATACCGCCCCCACCGCAGCAATCTTTGGCCGATGCGTATCCTGCACCAGACGGTACCGGTCCGCCGACACCACCGATCCGACCGCCGCCACATCAATCAGCGTCACCGTCACGATCCCTGACACCGGGGCCACCGGCAGCGCCTGTTCGCTCGCCCAGCGCCACCCCTCCAGCGACCAGACGAACCGCCGCGCAATCAGCGCCTTGCCGATCCGGCCTTCAATCACCGTCATGGCCGCCCGCAGATAGCTTTCCACAAGCCCGTCCTGCGTGCCCTCGTCGGCAAACCCGGTGCCCAGCCGCAGGTGGTTCTTCATTTCCTGAACCGGCAGCGCCCCGACGGGCACGCTGGTCTGCTCGATCAACATCATGTCCTGACCCTCGTTTCCCCGCATGCTACAGATGGGCGCGCGCCCCGCACCGCTCGGACGGAGGGGGGAGCAACTAGTCGGCACGGTCAAACCCGGCGCGCGCCCAAGACCCGGCCCTGTCATCTGGGCCGGGAACGGCAGATCACCTTACGACGCCGCGAACTTCAGCAGCTTGATCGCGGCAAAGTCGGTGACATCGCCGCCCACTCGCTTGTTGGCATAGAACAGGACGTGCGGTTTGGCGCTGAAAGGGTCGCGCAACACGCGCAGGTCCGGGCGTTCCGCAATCGTGTAGCCCGCCGCAAAGTCACCAAACGCGATCGCATAGGCGTTCGCCGCAATGTCCGGCATGTCCTCACAGATCAGCACCGGATACCCCATCAGGCGCGCTGGCTCTGCCATGGCAAGGCCGTCCGACCACATGAATCGCCCATCCGCGTCCTTCATCTTGCGCACCGCACCTGCGGTCTTGGAGTTCATCACGAACGATGCGTTGGCCCGGTAATCGGCCGACAGCGCATAGACCAGACTGACGATGGTATCCGCCGCATTGGTCAGGGGGAAGTCCGCCGCCGCACCCGATGGCACATAGCCGATGTTGCCCCATGTCCAGGACGCATTCGCCACCTTTGGCGCCAGCAGAATGCCCTTGGGCTTGTCCACGCCGTCGCCGTTGATGAACGCCGCCGATTCCGCGCGGATAAACCGCTGCGCGATCTTGCCCGCCAGCCAGCCTTCCACATCGAACGCCGAGTCATCCAGCAACCGCTGGCTTGCCTTCGGCATGGCACTCAGTTCATGCAGGCGGATCGAGATGCGCTCGATCGTGGGTGTCGATGTTTCGGTCTGCGCTCCGGCTTCCGTGGCCCAGCCTGACCCGATGTCGCTGCGGTCGATCAGCACGTCAAAGCTGGACGCATCCACGTTCACCACATTGGCAATCGCGCGGATCGAACTGGTGGATACCAGCATCGACCGGATCGTGTCAGCCGTCTGCGGATCAATCAGGTAGCCCCCGTCGGCCGACACGGCAGTGGACAGCGCCTTGCCCTCCAGCACAAGGCCGCGCAGGCCGTCATCATCACCCGAACGCAGATAGGTGTTAAAGGCTTTCGTGTGGGGCACCTCCACTTCGGCATGGGCCGAAAGTGCGGGGCGCGCATAGGTCATGGTCTTGGCATTCAGCATGGTCAGCCGCTCTTCCTGTTGTTGCAACGCTTGTTTCACTTCACTCTGAAAGCCGTTGAACTCTTTCAGAAATCCGGTCATCGCGGATGTCACATCCGCAGCCGGACCAGGGGCGCGGGAAAAACCTTCCCCGACCCGAGCCTTCGATTCGGTCATCTCGTTTCCTTGCGTTTGGTCGTCAAAACGGCCGCGCGTTCAGCGCCCGGCCAGGCTTTGTCGCGCAGCCTCCAGAGCCTGCGCCAAAGCGCGCCAGTCCGGCACAAGGGTATCGCCCTTGGCGGTAACCCGCGCCTCGGGAAGCATCGGGAATGTCACCAGCGACACCTCCCAAAGCTCCAACTCGGCAAGCAGGCGCTGCCCCTTGCCGTCGCGTTCCGACCGCAGCGTGCGATACCCGATGGACAGCCCGTCAATCGCCCCGGCCGCCAGCAACGCCGCCGCCTCGCGGCCACGCTCCACGTCCGCCAGAATACGCCCCTTGACCCACAGGCCCGTCGCATCCTCGCGCACGTCCTCCCAGACGCCAATCGGCTGCGTGGGATCATGCTGCCACAGCATCTTGACCCGCCGCCCCGATGCCGCCAGCACCTTCAGACTCGCGCCGTAGGCACCGGGACGCACCACATCGCCACCCTGATCGCGCACCCCGAACAGGCTGGCATAGCCCTGCACGTGGCATCCATCCGTGACCACCAGCCCCGCCGCCGGGCGGTGATACTTGCGCTCCGGCGCGCCCCAATCCGTCATCTGCATCTTGTCACCTCGCCGCCGCCTGCATGATGGCCTCGGCCCCCTGCGCCAGCAGAAAGGCCGCGACCCCGTAAACCCCCACCCAGATGCGCTTTTCCAGCCGCTCCAGCGCCCCGTCGATCTGCGCCAGCCGGAAATCCAGCGCCGCCCAGCGTTCGTCCATCACCCGCTCGTTCGCCTCGATCCGCGCTGCCGCGACATCGAAACTGTCATACAGGAACCGTGACCCCGCCTCCTTGCGCACCGTGCTCATGCCTCCTCCGCGACCCGTGGCAGGCCCAGCAGGACGCGCTTTTCTCCTTCGCTCAGGAAATCCGCCGCCCCGACCCGCGCCCATTGCTGGTCGCGCTCGGCCGCCAGCGCTGGCACCTGGTCCAGATCAACCCGCAGTTCTGCCAGTTCGCCCGTGAACCCCGCCAGCCAATGCGCGATGTCAGCCATCACCTTGGCCGCCAGCGGCAGCACGGTCAGGCGGTAAAATGCCCGGTTTGCCTCCTGATAATTTGCGTAAGTCGCGTCGCCGGTAATGCCCACCAGCATTGGCGGCACCCCGAATGCGATGGCAATCTCGCGCGCCGCTGCCTCCTTGGTCTTCTGGAACTCCATGTCAGACGGGCTGAACCCCATCGGCTTCCAGTCCAGCCCCCCTTCCAGCAGCATCGGCCGCCCCGCATTGCGCGCGCCCTGATGATGTGTCTCCATCTCAGACAACAGCCGGTCATACTGATCGGCCGTCAGCGATGATTGCCCGTCCGCGCCCTTGTAGACAATCGCCCCGCTTGGCCGCGCCGCATTGTCCAGCAGCGCCTTCGACCACGCACTGGCCGCGTTGTGCAGATCCACCGCCACCGCCGCCGCCTGCAACGGCGACAGTCCGTAATGGTCATCCTGCGGATGAAACGTCTTCAGATGGCAGATCGGCTGGGTTCCACCCGTCATGTCAAACCGGTGCTTGCGCGCCCCCACCGTATAGTCATAGGCCACAGGCCACCCGTCCGCCCCCGGCACCACCGCCATCCGGTCCGACCGCAGCACGTGCAGCTCTCCCGGCACTGCACCCGCACCCGGCACCGCCTCCAGATAGGCGTTCCCGGTCAGCATCAGATAGCCGTAAACCGCCTCCAGAAACTCCGCCCGCCCCTGCGCCCCGTTGGGCCGCGCCAGCAACTCCAGCACCGGATGGGCTTCATAGCGCCGCTCGGCATCCTGCAGCACCAGTGGCAGCGCCGCCGCCGCCTCTGCAATCAGCTTGACCGCCCGAAACCCGATCGGATTGCCCTGAAATCCGGTCTTGGTCAGGCTCACCACATCACGCGGACTCCACGCCACCCGCCGCGACGTCCCCCAGGCCATCACCCGCCCGGTCGCAGACGCCTTTGCTTCCGGCGCTGCCTTCTCGGCGCGCCGCAGGAAATCGAACACCATTGTCAGCTCCTTTGTCGTCAGGCCGCAGCGGGCCAGTGCCGTGCCCTGAATGGGCACAGCCGGTCGGTCAAAACTGTCGTGATCGGGCCTTCATCGTGGCCCGGTTATCCTCACAGAAGGGCCGAGAACGGTACTTTTCCAACCCACCGCGAATCAGATCGGCGGCCCCGCCAGACCCGGCGCGCGCACTGCCCCGCTCACATCAGCGACCGCACCCTTGGGTCACGCCGCATCCGCGATGGCTCCAGAATCAGCTCCGTCATCGCCCAGACCAGCGCATCGACCCGGTCGGGCGACCCGCGCCCCCGATAGCCCTGCGGCGTCATCCGCATCATCTGATCCTCCAGCGCCACCAATCCCGCCACATGCGCCACCCGCCCCTGCTCATAAAGCGCCGCCACCGGCTCGGCCCGCGCGCCTTTGCCGTCCGACGCGTGGACCAGCTTCAGCGGCACAAGACTGTCCACCGTACGGATCACCGATTCCACCAACCGCCCGCCCTGATTGGCCTCCGCGATCAGCTTGTCGGCTTTCCACCGATCAACCGCCGCCACCGCCGCACGCGCCCAGACATCCGGCCCCGCCCCCTGCACCGTCGCATCCTCCAGCACCACCGCGCGCCAGTCTCTGGGCGCGCCCTCCGTCATAGCTCCCACGACCATGATCCCGCAGGCATCCGACCCGGCACCGGAACTCACCGCCGGGTCCACCGCCACCACGATCCGGCTGAACTGCGTCGGCTGGGCCGCCCGTCGTGCCGCCTCGATCAGCCCGTTGGTCCACAGCGCCCCGTCCACCGCCTCGACAATCTGCCCGTCCAGCTCCTGCCGCCCGAGTGACGTCCCGCCATAGCGCGCCTCGACCTCCTCCAGGAACGACTTCGCCAGATAGGCCTTGTTGGCCGCCGTCGGCGCATGGGTCAGCACCGTGGACGGGTTCTGCAAGATGGCCTTCAGCACCTCCACATTGCGCGGCGTCGTCGTCACCACCTGGCGCGGATGCGCGCCCAGCCGCAGCGCAAACTGCAACATCGCCCAGGCCTGATCCGCCTTCGGCCATTTCGCCAGCTCATCGACCCAGGCCGCATCGAACTGCGGTCCGCGCAGACTTTCGGGGTTATGCGCCGACATCACCTGCGCCACCGCCCCGTTCGCCCATGTCAGCTCCTTGCGGCTGGCATTCCACACCGGCTTGCGGTCCGGCGGCGTGCAGGACATGATCCCGCTTTCGCCAAAGATCATCACGTTGACCACCTGCTCCACCGTCTCGCCCATCAGCGCCACGCGCCGTGACCGGCCGGGGTGGGTGGGTGTCGGGCCTTCCACTTCGGCCCGCACCCATTCCGCCCCGGCCCGCGTCTTGCCCGCTCCGCGCCCGCCCATGATGACCCAGGTTTTCCAGGCCCCTTCTGGCGGCAACTGATGTGGCAGCGCCCAGAACTCGAACAACCAGGGCAGCGCCAGCAGCGCATTTTCGCCCAAGGTCCCGAGAAACGCATCGACCTCCTCAGCCGTCGCGGAGGCAAGCAAGGCGGCGCCCGATTTCAGCCCGCGCTGCGTCAAGATCAAGGGCCCGTCCTCCGACAGTCCCGGATATCTGATTGCGGAGTTTGACAACTTTATCCCTTTCCGACATCGCGCGGTGGAAGGCCGCCGTATAATCATCCATTGCGCCCGTCGCCGCCTTTGGCGCCACCACGTCATGGCCTTCCAGCCGCCTCACCACTTTCGAGAACTGAACCGCCGCCCGTGCGAGCATGTTCTCGGTTTCCGCCAGCAACTCGTCCGCTGATACCTTTTCCGTGCCGAAGACCTGCATATCCATGTCTGCTCAACCCGCTCTCATGCCGTTACCCCCCACCGCACGAGTGAAATGAAAAAGCGGCCTGAAGGGTTGCCCCGCCAAACCGCTCGCCCATTTCTTCTAGCATGCCACAAGGTATAGCCTGGACCGGGCGCTGAGTCAATAATAAAAATCAACAATACCAAAGTCTTATCGCGCGTTGCGTTAGTTATTTGTTAACGGTCGGCGCTCCGTTGGTTGCGTATGGATTGCCCATAGGCCCAACCTTTGTGGCAGCAGGCATGGTGAACAGATTTTCCGCCAGACCTGTCAAACTCCCTGCATCAGACTGTGTTGCACCGTCATGAACCCAACAACTGACAGCCGTCAATTTTACTCGCCCTGCACCCCTGTCGCGCCCTCTTCCCCCGCCTGCGCCTCGATCTCGCGCCAGCGGGCGACGTTTTCGTTGTGCTCGGCCAGCGTTTGGGCAAATGCATGCCCCCCCGTGCCATCGGCCACGAAAAACAGAAAATCCGTGCTGTCGGGGTTCAGCGCCGCCTCGATCGCCGCCCGTCCCGGATTGGCAATCGGTGTCGGCGGCAGGCCGTCGATGACATATGTGTTATAGGGCGTCTCGCGGCGCAGCTCGCTCTGCCGCAACCCTCGGCCCAGCACGCCCTCGCCGTTGGTGACCCCGTAAATCACCGTCGGGTCGGTCTGCAGCTTCATGCCCTGTTCCAGCCGGTTCACAAAGACGCTCGCCACTTGCCGACGCTCCTCTGGCACCCCGGTTTCCTTTTCCACGATAGAGGCCATGATCAGCGCTTCCTCCGGCGTCGCATAGGGCACACCGGGGGCACGCGCCTCCCAGGCCTCGGCCAGGATCGCCGCCTGCCGCTTCACCATCAGCGCCACCAGTGCCGTGCGGTCGCCGCCGCGGTCCACCTCATAACTGTCGGGCGCAAGACTGCCTTCCGTCGGCAGATCGGGCAGCTCGCCGCCCAGGAAATCCGCGCGCCGCAGCGCATCGATCACCTGCCAGCTTGTCACCCCTTCGGCCACCGTCACCCGCCAGCGCAGATCCGCATCATCCTGAGCGGCCGCAAACGCCTGTGGTACCGCATCCACCCCCGGCTCGAACCGCGCCACCTCGACAAAACCTTGTGTCACCGGGTCCAGCTCGCGCAGCAGCACATCTGCCTTGGCGATGCCGATCCGGTAATTCACCTCGCGCCCGCAGGTCGACTGACCGCCCGCAGTCAGATCGTCCAGCACCTCGCGCATCGACGATCCCGCCTCGATCAGATACGAGCCGAACCGCAGATCGCCGCCGCGCCCTGCATAATCCGTGCCGATCCGGAAAATCGCCGCCGAACTGACCACACCCTGTTCGGCCAGCGCATCACTCACGCCCGACAGGTTCGCCCCGCGTTCGACCTTGAAGCAGACCGCATCCTGCAACGGCCCGGCCCCGGCAAACTCCTGCCGTCCCCAGGCGACCACCGCCGCCGCCGCAAGCAACGCTACGACAAACAGCGTCAGCGCGTTCGAGGCAATGGCCCGCCACATCAGCCCGCTACCTTGCCCAGAACGAGACTGGCATTGGTGCCGCCAAAGCCGAACGAATTCGACAGCGCCACGTCAATCTTGCGCCTGACCGCCTTGTTCGCCGCAAGGTCCAGCTTCGGCTGCACCGCGGGATTGTCCAGATTGATCGTCGGCGGTGCCACCTGATCGCGCAGCGCGAGAACGCAGAAGATTGCCTCCACCGCGCCCGCCGCGCCCAGCAGATGCCCGATCGACGACTTGGTCGATGACATCGTCACCCCAGCCGCCGCATCGCCCAGCAACCGCTCCACCGCACCCAGCTCAATCGTGTCGGCCATGGTGCTGGTGCCATGCGCATTGATGTAGTCCACATCTGCAGGCGTCAGCCCCGCCCGCTTCAACGCCGCCGCCATCGACCGATAGCCACCATCGCCATCCTCAGACGGGGCTGTGATGTGATAGGCGTCTCCGGACAACCCATAACCGAGAACCTCGGCGTAAATCCTGGCCCCCCGCGCCTTGGCGTGCCCGTACTCCTCCAGCACCACAGCACCAGCGCCCTCGCCCATCACGAAACCATCGCGGTCGGCGTCGTAGGGGCGGCTGGCCTTGGTCGGATCATCCGCCCGCTTGGTTGACAGCGCCTTGCAGGCGTTGAAGCCGGCGATCCCGATTTCGGAAATCGGGCTTTCCGCGCCACCCGCCACCATCACATCCGCATCGCCCCACTGGATCAGCCGCGCCGCGTCGCCGATCGCATGCGCGCCGGTGGAACAGGCCGTCACCACCGCATGGTTCGGACCCTTGAAGCCAAAGCGGATGCTGACCTGCCCTGAGATCAGGTTGATCAACGCACCGGGAATAAAGAACGGCGACACCCGCTTTGGCCCGCGTTCCTTGATCAGCACCGCTGTCTCGGCGATGGAGGTCAGCCCCCCGATCCCCGATCCCATCATCACCCCGGTGCGCAGCTTTTCGTCCTCGGAGATATCGTCCCAACCCGCATCGCGCACCGCCTGCACCGCTGCGGCCATGCCGTAAATGATGAAATCATCAACCTTGCGCTGGTCTTTCGGCTCCATCCAGTCATCGGGGTTGAAGGTGCCGCCCGTGCCATCGCCGCGCGGGATTTCACAGGCGTACTGGGTGATGACCTGCGAGGCGTCAAACCGGGTGATCGGCCCCGCCCCCGATTCCCCTGCAATCAGCCGACGCCAGGTTTCCTCGACCCCGCATGCCAGCGGCGTCACCAGACCCAGCCCCGTCACAACTACCCGCCGCATACGCTGCCCCCGCCCTCGTTCATCATGGCCCAACCTGATACACGCGGGCGCAGCGGCGCGCAACCAAAGCCACAGCCGCCCGCGCCGCGCCCGAAATTTCCGCGAAATTTCCGATTTTTCGCAGAAAAATCGATGGCCCAGACCGACAGGTCATGCGTCCGGCACCATCCGGAACACCGCCCCGTTGGTCACCGACAAAAACCAGATCGCCCCATCCGGTGCTTCCACCACGGCGCGCACCCGCGCTGTTTCCGGCGCCGCGATCCGTTCCTCGGCAAAGCCCGCATCCATATCGATCCGTCCCAGATAGTCGAACTTCAGGCTGCCCACGAACGCATCCCCCGCCCAATCCGGCACCGCATCGCCCGAATAGAACATCAATCCTGACGGGGCCATCGACGGATCCCAGTATTTCGCGGGCTGCTCCATCCCGTCCTGCGCGGTACCGACCCCAATCTGGCCGCCGCCATACTGTTCGCCGTAAGCGATCACCGGCCAGCCATAGTTGCGCGCCGCCAGCACCTTGTTCAGCTCATCACCCCCCTGCGCACCATGCTCCACCACCCACAGGCTGCCGTCCGCAGCCACCGCCGCCCCTTGCGGATTGCGGTGGCCCGTCGAAAAGACACCCGGCAGCATGCCGTCCTGCGTGGTGGCCGGACGGCCGTCACGGTTCAGATGGATCACCTTGCCCTCGGCCCGCATCCCGTCCTGCGCCTGCAGCCCCTCCGGCCCGGTGCCGCGATCACCGATGGTCAGGAACACCGTGCCGTCCGCCGCCTCGACCAGACGTGATCCGAAATGCCGCCCGCCAACACCGCCGGGGGGGGACGCAAACATCACCTCGACCCCGTCCAGCCGCGCTCCGTCATCCGACAAACGCGCCCTGACCGCCGCCGTCCCCGACCCGCCCCCCTGTGGTTGGGCAAACGACAGCCACACCTCGCGTGTCCGGGCAAAATCACGCGGCACCATCACATCCAGCAACCCCCCTTGCCCGTCCAAGGCCACCTCCGGCAGCCCGGCCACATCGGCGCGGCGGGTGCCATCGGGCGAGAACAGGATCAGCCGACCCGCGCGTTCGGTCACCAGAAACGAGGCGTCCGGCAGAAAGGCGATGCCCCAGGGCTCGGCCAGGCCCGCTGCGACTTCCGTGATGACCATTGGTCCGGCTGATGTCTCTACGGTCGTCGCCTGTGCTGTCAGCGGCACCAGCAGTGCAAGGCCGAGGGTCAGCTTGTGCATCACGTCCTCCATCGTTGCCCCCGATCAGAACCCGATCCCGCCCCACCCCGCCAGTCCCGCCCGCCACGATCACGCGCGCGCGGCACAAAACCGCCGGTGGAAACGCCGCAACGTCAGCCACGTTTGTTGCCGCTATCCCGGCTTTTCTTTTGATGCGCGTGCCTTTACGGTCGCGCGCAGGACCATGAACCAATGGATCCATTCAGGGAGACCACCAATGAAAAAACTGCTTCTGGCATCTGCTGCTGCCGCACTGATGGCGGGCACCGCCTCGGCCGAAGAAATCAAACTGGGCGTGCTGATCGGCTTCACCGGCCCGATCGAATCGCTGACACCCGACATGGCTGCTGCGGCCGAACTCGCCGCCAAGGAAATCAGCGATTCCGGCAAACTGCTCGACGGCTCCACGGTCACCATCATTCGCGCCGACAGTACCTGCACCGATGCGGCGGCTGCCACCGCTGCGGCGGAACGTCTGGTCACCGGCGACGCCGTGAACGGCATTGTCGGCGCGGACTGTTCCGGCGTGACCGGCGCGGTGCTGCAAGGTGTGGCCCGCCCGAACGGCATCGTGATGATTTCGCCTTCGGCCACGTCGCCTGCGCTGTCCACCGCCGAAGACGACGGCCTGTTCTTCCGCACCGCGCCATCGGATGCCCGCGAAGGCGAAGTCATGGCGGACATCCTGATGGAAAAAGGTGTCAAGTCGATCGCGCTGACCTACACCAACAACGACTACGGCAAGGGCCTGTCCGAAGCGATCGCCGCTTCGTTCACCGCACTGGGTGGCACGGTCACGATCAACGCGGCGCACGAAGACGGCAAGGCCGACTATTCGGCTGAAGTCGCGGCACTCGCCGCAGCGGGCGGCGACATCCTCGTCGTGGCGGGCTATCTGGATCAGGGCGGCAAGGGCATCATCCAGGCCTCGCTCGACAGCGGCGCATTCTCGACCTTCGGCCTGCCGGGCGGCATGATCGGCGATTCGCTGAACGCAGCGATCGGTGATGGCCTGAACGGCTCGTACGGCCAGATTGCCGGGTCGGACTCGCAAGGGGCCGCGACCTTCCAGGAAATGGCTGCGGCCGCCGGTTTTAACGGCACCGGGGCCTACGCGCCGGAATCCTACGATGCAACGGCCCTGTTCGCACTGGCGATGCAGGCCGCGAAATCATCGGCGTCGGCGGACTATGCGGGCATGGTGCTGGAAGTCGCCAACGCGCCGGGCGAAAAGATCTATCCCGGTGAGATCGCCAAGGGCCTGGAACTGCTGGCCGCCGGCACCGACATCGACTTTGAGGGCGCCACCGCCGTCGAACTGATCGGGCCGGGCGAAAGCGCCGGGCGCTACCGCCAGATCGAAGTCAAGGCAGGCGTGACCGAAACCGTCGGTTTCCGTTGATCGGCTGTAAAGGTTGACACGCAGGCGCGGCCCGGGCACACCCCGGGCCGTTGCCAATTCGGATGCACCACCGGCCGAACCGGCGGGCTGCGACAGGGGAAACTGAATGATCGTCGTCGACGACCTGCATCGCCATTTCGGCGGCTTCCATGCCGTCGACGGGGCCAGCCTGACCATCGGGACAGGCTCCATCACCGGGCTGATCGGCCCCAACGGCGCGGGCAAAACCACGCTGTTCAACGTGATCGCCGGCCGCCTGCCCCCCACGTCGGGGCGGGTGATGATGGACGGCGAGGATATCACCGGCCTGCCGCCCCACGCGTTATTCGCCAAGGGTCTGCTACGCACCTTTCAGATCGCCCATGAATTCGGCTCGATGAGCGTGCGCGAAAACCTGATGATGGTGCCACCTCACCAGTCGGGCGAAACCCTGATGAACGCCTGGTTCCGCCGCGGGGCCGTGGCGGCCGAAGAACGCCGCATCCGCGACAAGGCCGATGAGGTGCTGGATTTCCTGACGATCTCGCATCTGGCCGACCAGAAGGCATCGCAGATTTCCGGCGGGCAGAAGAAATTGCTCGAACTGGGCCGCACCATGATGGTTGATGCCAAGATCGTCTTTCTGGATGAGGTGGGTGCGGGCGTGAACCGCACCCTGCTGAACACCATCGGTGACGCAATCATCCGGCTGAACACCGAACGCGGCTACACCTTCTGCGTCATCGAACACGACATGGATTTCATCGCACGCCTGTGCAACCCGGTGATCGTAATGGCCGAAGGCCGCGTTCTGGCGCAGGGCACGGCGGATGAGGTCAAGAACGACGAGCGCGTCATCGAGGCGTACCTGGGTACGGGGTTGAAGAACAAGGCGGTGGCCCATGGTTGATCCGACCCATCACATGCGTGAATTTTCTGCGAAAATTCCCAATCAGAATTTTCGCAGAAAATTCGTGCGCGGGGCACGCCATGGTTGATCCTTACCTCATCGGCGATACCATGACCGGCGGCTATGGCGGCGCGGATATCCTGCACGGCTGCACCATCGCGGTTGAAAAGGGCGAGATCGCCGTCATCGTCGGCCCCAACGGTGCGGGCAAATCCACCGCGATGAAGGCCGTGTTCGGCATGCTGCCGTTGCGCGAAGGCCATGTGCGGCTGGGCGGCGAGGATATCACCAGACTGACGCCGCAAGCCCGTGTCGCCAAGGGCATGGCCTTTGTGCCGCAGACATCGAACATCTTCACCTCGATGACGGTCGAGGAAAATCTTGAAATGGGCGCCTTCCTGCGCCGCGATGACATTCAGGTCACAATGACGCAGATTTACGATCTGTTCCCGGTTCTGAAACAAAAACGCTATCAGCAGGCGGGGGAACTTTCCGGCGGCCAGCGCCAGCAGGTCGCCGTGGGCCGCGCCCTGATGACGCAGCCCAAGGTTCTGATGCTGGACGAACCCACGGCCGGCGTGTCGCCCATCGTGATGGACGAGCTTTTCGACCGCATCATCGAGATCGCCCGCACCGGCATTTCAATTCTGATGGTCGAACAGAACGCCCGGCAGGCGCTGGCAATCGCCGACAAAGGCTATGTCCTCGTGCAGGGCCGCAACCGCTTTACCGACACCGGCAAGGCCCTGATGGCCGACCCCGAGGTCCGGCGTTCATTTCTGGGGGGCTAAGCCATGGACATCCTCAACGCCCTCACAGCCTTCCTCAATTTTGTGTTCGTCCCCGGCGTTGCCTACGGCGCGCAGCTTGCCCTTGGCGCGCTTGGGGTCACGCTGATCTATGCGATCCTGCGGTTCTCCAACTTCGCCCATGGCGATACGATGGCGTTTGGCACCATGGTCACCATCTTCTTCACATGGTGGTTCCAGTCGATGGGCCTGTCCATCGCGCCCCTGCCAACCGCCCTGCTGGCCCTGCCGTTCGGCATTGCGGCGACCGCCCTGCTGGTGCTGGCGACCGACCTTGCGGTCTACCGGTTCTATCGGACCCAACGCGCCAGACCGACGATCTTCGTGATCGTCTCACTGGGCGTGATGTTCATCATGAACGCCCTTGTCCGGTTCGGCATCGGCGTGGATGACCAGAATTTCTTTGACGGCGAACGTTTCATCATCAGCGCAGGCGATTTCAAAACCGCCACCGGCCTTGCCGAGGGGCTCGCCATCAAATCGACCCAGGGGCTGACGCTGGTCACCGCCCTGATCGTGATGGCGCTGCTGTTCTGGTTCCTGCAGAAAACCCGCACCGGCAAATCGATGCGCGCGTTCTCGGATAACGAGGATCTGGCCCTGCTGTCCGGCATCAACCCCGACCGGGTGGTCGCCGTCACATGGATCATCGCCGCCGCCCTCGCCACCATCGCAGGCGTGCTGTACGGGCTGGACAAGTCCTTCAAACCCTTCACCTATTTTCAGCTGTTGCTGCCGATGTTTTCGGCGGCCATCGTCGGCGGTCTGGGATCGCCCATCGGGGCCATCGTCGGCGGCTTTGTGATTGCCTTCAGCGAGGTGATGGTCACCTACGCGTGGAAAAAGGTGCTGACGTATGTCGTCCCCGACGCCATGGCCCCCGACAATCTGGTGCAGCTGTTGTCCACCGATTACAAATTCGCCGTCAGCTTTACGATCCTGATCATTGTGCTGCTGTTCATGCCCACCGGCCTGTTCAAAGGGAAATCGGTATGACCCGTCATCGCAACGCGCTGCTGTTTCTGGGCGTCCTCGTGCTGTTCATCGCGGCCGCGCTGATGAACAGCTGGAACTACGCCTTCAGCATCCTGAACATGTCGCTGATCTTTGCCGTCATGGCGCTTGGCCTGAACATGCAGTGGGGTTACGCGGGCCTGTTCAACACCGGCCTGATGGGCTTTGCCGCGCTGGGTGGTCTGGCCGTGGTACTGACCGCATCCGAGCCTGTCGCCGCCGGCTGGGCGGCGGGGGGGGGTGCGCTTGTTCTGGCGCTCATTTTCGGGCTCGCCGCCATTTTCCTGTCGGTCTTTGTCTACAGACGCATGGCCCCCGGTCGCCGCCGCACCATCACCCTGATCGGCGTGCTGGTGGGGGGATTTGTCGCCTACCGCTGGCTCTTTGACGGCGCCGTGACCGGGATCGAGGCGTATGACCCCGCCACTTACGGCAATATCGGCGGGCTGGGCTGGCCCGCGCTGGTTGCATGGCCGGTGGGTGGCCTGCTGGCCGCTGCCGCCGCATGGGCGATCGGCAAAACCGCGCTTGGTCTGCGGTCGGACTATCTGGCAATCGCTACGCTGGGGATTGCCGAAATCATCGTCTCGGTGATGAAGAACGAAGACTGGCTCGCCCGTGGCGTCAAGATGGTGAACGACCTGCCCCGCCCCTGGCCTGTTCCGGAAGAGGTCGTGCTGCAAAAGACCGTCTGGTTCACCGACACGGCCGCCCGCTTTGGTTTTGATCCCGTCACCGGATCATCGATCCTTGTCAAACTGCTGTATGCCGTGCTTTTCACCGCGGTCCTTGGTCTCGTCATCTGGTTGTCCGAGCGCGCCCTCGCCTCGCCGTGGGGCCGCATGATGCGCGCCATCCGCGATAATGAGGTGTCCGCCGCCGCCATGGGCAAAGACGTGAAGCGCCAGCATCTGCAGGTCTTCATCATCGGATCCGCCGTCGTCGGCGTCGCCGGCGCCATGATGACGAACATGCAGGGCCTTCTGAACCCCGGCACCTATAATCCCCTGCAATTCACCTTCCTGATCTGGGTCATGGTCATCGTCGGCGGGTCGGGCAACAACTGGGGCGCGGTGCTGGGCGGGCTGTTCATCGGCTGGCTGTGGCTGGTGGCCGAAAACCTCGGGCCCAGCCTGATGGACGCGATCACCCATTTCATGCCGGACGGGTCATTCAAGACCAACCTCAACGACAACGCCCAGCACATGCGCCTGCTGTCGCTGGGTGTGATCCTGCTTTTGGTGATCCGCTTCAGCCCAAGGGGCCTGATCCCCGAGAAATAGGATTACGGGGCGGTGATGCCGTGAAACACCAGTCAGGCGCCATTATTCTCACCATAAAAAAGGCAGCCACTGCGGCTGCCTTTCTTGCTGTTTGTCATACGGCTTGCGCGATCAGTCGAGCGTTTCGGCCCACGCCGCCGCAAGCCCGGGTCTGTAGGATGTGGCAAGGTTGCCCCGATTGTTCTGTGTCTCGCCAAAGGGAATTCGCAACCCAAAATTGATCTGGGAATCCTGCCCGGTGTCTTCGGTGTTGGCTCGAATTCTCATACTCGAGATGGATATGGTTCCGATCAGTTGCGGTTTGAACTCGTAATCACCTGACAAGGTCAACACCATGTACTCGCCGGAATTTCCGCCGTCCTCGAAATCGTGGGGCGAGCTCCCTGCTTCGACCTCGGCCGCAACCGACACCTTGTCAGTAATCTGATCGGCCACACCTAGCCGAATAAACGGTCCGACAAACTGCGTATCGTCAGAATCGCCGATCATATCGGCCCTTCCGATATGCCCATAGGCGGTGAACGAATCCGTCACGGCGACCGACGCTTCAACACCATACAGCGTGCCGCCGCGGTTCGCGGAATTGCTTCCGCCTGTTCCGCCCTGGAACCAGTTCATACCGACGAACGCACCCACATAATTCGCACCGAACTCGCGGCCGAAATGCAAGCCAGCACTGTTCACGGCGCTGGGAGCGACATCACGAAAGTATTCACCCTTCAGACCTCGCCGCGTCGTGGACGCATCAAATGTCCCGACCCAGCCGTTGAAACGCGCCGACACGCTGCCATCCAGTGCGAAGGCGAAAGAGCCGACTCGGTTATCGCTGTCGTCCGTGCTGTGTGTAACCGATGGGCCGAACGAAAGACCAAATTCACCACTGATTACAGCTTCTGCCACCGCCGCCTGATACGAAGCCAAACCGATCACACAGGCGACAGACGCCACTTTAAGACGATTCATTCCAATTCTCCTGATCATTTCAAATTTCCTGATTTATCGGTCGGACCATCACAATCCGACGCAACTGATCCATGTTAACAAATTCAATGCGCGCCACAGCTAATTATTGTGGCGACGAACAATTATCTCGCACCATGTTGCCGCTACGTAACATTTCTGACGGACTAAACACGCTTAGGTTGCATGTTTAATTGAACAGTTAATAACTTGGCGCTGATTGTCCGACCACCGCTCCGATCACGGTCAGTCAATCACCAATGGCGGCTGCACGTTTCGATCAGCGCCGCCTGTCTGCGACATTTCATGTCGCAAGACTACATGCCAATATCCACCCTCGCAGCCACTGTGCAACGAAACCTGCAAGGAGACCCCCATGAAAACCCATACCCGCGTGGTTGTGATCGGCGGCGGTGTCGTCGGCTGTTCGGTCCTGTATCACCTGACCAAGCTCGGCTGGTCCGACGTGACGCTGATCGAACGGGCAGAGCTGACCTCCGGGTCCACCTGGCACGCGGCAGGCGGGTTTCATACGCTGAACGGCGATACCAACATGGCGGCGCTGCAGGGCTACACCATCCGGCTGTATAAAGAGCTGGAGGCGATCACCGGCATGTCCTGCGGGTTGCACCATGTAGGCGGCATCACGCTCGCCGACAATCAGGAACGCTTTGACATGCTGAAGGCCGAACGCGCCAAGCATCGCTACATGGGCCTGGATACCGAGATCCTGACCCCGGCCGAAATTGAAAAGATGACCGATGGCATGGTGAACACCAAGGGCATCATCGGCGCGCTTTACGACCCGCTGGATGGCCACCTTGACCCCTACGGCACCACGCATGCCTACGCCAGGGCGGCGAAAATGGGCGGGGCCGACATCGTGCTGCACAACCGTGTGCTGGAAACCAACCCCACGCGCGACGGCTGGGAAGTCGTCACCGAGAAAGGCACCATCACCTGCGAACATCTGGTCAATGCAGGCGGTCTGTGGGCGCGTGAAGTGGGGGCGATGGCCGGCGTCTACCTGCCGCTTTTGCCGATGGCGCACCAGTACCTCGTCACCGACGACATCCCCGAAATCGTCGCCCGTGGCGGGCGCGAATTCCCGCATGTGATGGACCCCGGCGGCGAGTCCTATCTGCGCCAGGAAGGCCGGGGCTTCTGCATCGGCTTTTATGAAAAGCCCTGTGAAGGCTGGTCGCTGGACGGCACCCCGTGGGACTTCGGGCAGGAGCTGTTTCAGGAACAGTTCGACAAGATCGCCGACTCCGTCGAATTCGCCTACAAACGCTTCCCGGCCCTTGAACGGGCGGGCGTCAAGCGGGTGATCCACGGGCCCTTCACCTTTGCCCCCGACGGCAACCCGCTGATCGGCCCGGTACAGGGCCTGCGCAACTACTGGTCCGCCTGTGCGGTCATGGCGGGCTTCTCGCAGGGCGGCGGCATGGGCCTGTCGCTCGCCCAATGGATGATCCACGGCGAGGTGGAACGTGACCCGCGCGGCTTTGATGTGTCACGCTTCGGCACATGGACGACCCCCGGTTACACCATCCCCAAGGTCATCGAAAACTACCAGATGCGCTTTTCGGTCAGCTATCCGAACGAAGAACGTCCTGCCGGCCGCCCGTTCCGCACCACGCCGATGTATGAAACATTCGATGCGATGAACGCGGTCTGGGGCCAGCAATACGGGCTGGAGGTGGTGAACTACCACGCCCTGCCGGGCGAGCCGCGTTATGAGACCCCGACCTTCAAACGCTCCAACGCGTGGGAGGCCACGCGGCAAGAGGTGATGGCGGTGCGCGAACACGTCGGCATCAACGAGGTGCAGAACTTCGGCAAATACCGCGTGACCGGGCCGAATGCGCGCGCCTGGCTCGACCGGATCATGGCAGGCCTGATCCCGAAACCGGGGCGCCTCAGCCTGACGCCGATGCTGGCGCATTCCGGCAAGATCATCGGTGATTTCACCGTCTCGTGCCTGACCGACACCGAATTCCAGCTGACCGCCAGCTACGGCGCCCAAGGCTGGCATGCGCGCTGGTTTGACCAGAACGCGATGGACGGCGTCACGGTCGAAAACATCTCCGACGCCCGCTCCGGCTTTCAGATCGCGGGGCCCAAGGCGCGTGCGCTGCTGACCCGCGTCACCCGGTCGGACGTCAGCAGCGATGCCTTCAAATTCATGGATGTCAGACGCATGACCGTCGGCATGGCTGACTGCATCGTGCAGCGCGTCAGCTACACCGCCGACCTTGGCTACGAGATCTACTGCGACCACATGTCGGTGCGGCATCTGTGGGACACGCTCACCGCGGCAGGTCAGGACCTGAACCTGCGCCCCTTCGGCATGCGCGCCATGATGTCGCTGCGTCTGGATAAATGGTTCGGCAGCTGGGGCCGCGAATTCAGCCCCGACTACACCCCGTGCGAAACCGGGCTCGACCGCTTCATCCGCTGGAACAAATCCGCCGACTGGATCGGCAAAGCCGCCGCCACGGCCGAAAAGGCCAGCGGCCCGAGGCGCAAACTCGTCTCCTTTCTCGTCGATGCGACGGACGCCGATGTGGTCGCATGGGAACCGATCTGGCTCGACGGTGCCGTT
>JAYSSN010000473.1:0-6418 GCA_043720555.1 Rhodobacterales bacterium
TGATCCCGCACACCCGCCCCGTCTTTGATGCCAACGCCAGCGGTGGCGGGTTCGGCGATCTGCCCGAATGGGATCTGAGCGATCTTTATCCAAGCCCCGATGCGCCGGAGTTTGGCCGCGACATGGCGTGGCTGGCAAAGGCCGGTACGGATTTTGCGGGCAGCTATGAAGGCAGGCTGGCTGGTCTGGATGCAGGCGCACTGCTGGCGTGCGTTCAGATCTTCGAGCAGATCGATGTCACGGCCGGGCGGATCATGTCTTACGCTGGACTGCGGTATTACCAGAACACGATGGACAGCGAGCGCGCCAAATTCATGGCCGACGCGCAGGACAAGGTGACCGAACACACCACGCCGCTGGTGTTCTTCAGCCTTGAATTCAATCGCCTTGACGAGGCGCATCTGGCGGGTTTGCTGGCGGCCAACGCCGGTCTTGCGCGCTACAAGCCGGTGTTCGACCGGATGCGCGCCATGCGGCCCTATCAGTTGTCCGACGAGATGGAGCGGTTCTTGCATGACCAGTCCACGGTGGGATCGGCCGCGTGGAACCGGCTGTTTGATGAGACGATGGCGGGCCTGATGTTCACCGTCGGCGGCGAAGCGGACGCGCTGAGCCTTGAGGCAACGCTGAACCTGCTGACAGACTCGGATCGTCGCAGACGCGAAGCGGCAGCGCGGGCCCTGGCCGATGTTTTTGACAAGAATATCAAGCTGTTCGCACGGGTTCACAACACCCTGGCGAAAGAAAAGGAAATCGAGGATCGCTGGCGCAAGATGCCGACTCCGCAGATGGGACGGCACCTGTCCAATCACGTGGAGCCCGAGGTGGTGGAAGCGCTGCGCAATGCGGTCGTGGCAGCCTATCCCAAGCTGTCGCATCGCTATTACCGGCTGAAGGCGAAATGGATGGGGCTGGCCAAGTTACAGGTCTGGGACCGCAACGCGCCGTTACCGCTTGATGCGCCCAAGATCGTGGATTGGGACGACGCGACAAAGACCGTCCTGGGGGCCTATGCCGGGTTTGCGCCAGAGATGGCGGATCTGGCCAAGCCGTTCTTCACCAAAGGCTGGATTGATGCAGGTGTGAAGCCGGGCAAGGCGCCGGGGGCTTTTGCGCACCCGACGGTCACGACGGTGCATCCCTATGTGATGCTGAACTATCTGGGAAAGCCACGCGATGTGATGACCCTGGCGCATGAACTGGGCCACGGGGTGCATCAGGTGCTGGCGGCCGGTCAGGGTGAGTTGCTGTCATCCACTCCCCTGACACTGGCGGAAACCGCGAGCGTGTTTGGTGAAATGCTGACCTTCCGCCGGTTGCTGGATGCGGCGACCACGCCTGCGGAACGCAAAACCCTGCTGGCGGGCAAAGTGGAGGACATGATCAACACCGTGGTGCGCCAGATCGCCTTCTATGACTTTGAATGCAAGCTGCATGCAGCGCGGGCGGAGGGTGAGTTGACGCCGGACGACATCAACGCACTTTGGATGAGCATTCAGGCGCAATCGCTTGGCGATGCGTTTGAGTTCATGGACGGGTATGAGACCTTCTGGGCCTATATCCCGCATTTCGTGCATTCGCCGTTCTACGTCTATGCCTATGCGTTCGGCGACGGGTTGGTGAACGCGCTTTACGCGGCCTATGCCGATGGCCTGCCCGACTTTCAGGCGAAATACTTCGACATGCTCAAGGCGGGGGGATCCAAGCACCACAAGGAATTGCTGGCGCCCTTTGGTCTGGACGCGTCGGACCCCAAGTTCTGGGACAAGGGACTGAGCATGATCGCGGGCTTTATTGATGAGCTGGAGGCGATGGAAGGGTAGCGTTGACAGCGTTCTTTTGTAGTTCACACTGCGTCTGAAAGCGGCCGAGTCGCAATGGCGTTGCGAATGTTTCAACATAACGGGGGAGCTGTGATGTGTGATGCTTGCGTGATTGATGCGGTGCGTGACCGGATGCTGAGCCGGCGAAGTTTCTTCAAGGCCGGGGCGGCAGTGGCGGCGGTGAGTGCCGTGGGGATGGCGCCGCGCGCGATGGCGCAAGGGGCGGGCCAGATCGCCGACATGACCCATACGCTGACCACGGATTTCCCGACGTACTTTGGCGAGCCGCAGTTCTTCATGGAGCAAAAGTTCAACTGGGCCGAACACAAGTTCAACGTGTTCGAATTGCGGGTCAATGAACACACGGGCACCCACATGGACGCGCCCTTGCACTTTTCCCAGGACGGCCTGTCGGTCGATGCCATTCCGGTGGAGCGGTTGTTCTGCCCGCTGGCGGTGATCGACATTCGGGAAAAGGCGGCGGCGGACGCGGATGCGCAGGTGACGCCGGATGATGTGACGGCATGGATCGCGGCCAACGGGGAGATGCCCGCCGGCGCTTGTGTGGCGATGAATTCGGGCTGGTCGGGCAAGATCGGCACGCCGGAGTTCCGCAATGCCGACGCGGAAGGCAAGATGCATTTTCCGGGGTTTCATGCCGAGGCGGCAGCGATGCTGGCAGAGACCGGCGACGTGGCGGGGATGGCGGTGGATACCCTATCGCTCGACTTTGGAATTTCGCCTGATTTTGCAACGCATTATGGCTGGTTGCCGACGGGCCGCTGGGGGCTGGAGTGTTTGGCAAACCTGGATGCCGTGCCGGTGACGGGGGCGACGCTGATTGTGGGTGCTCCAAAACATGCGGGTGGGTCGGGTGGGCCTGCACGGGTGTTCACGATGTTCTGACGATGGGGCCGGGGCGACCCGGCCTGTCCTGTTGGGAGGAAGCCATGGCGACGGTGAGCCCGCCTGAAAACCCCGAATCCGATCCGCGCGTCAGGGCGGTGTTTGATGATATCCGTACGACGCGGCGATCGGATTTTGTCAACAACGCCTGGCGTTACCTTGCCTTTGATCCGCCGCTTCTGGAAGAGGTGTGGCGCGATGTGAAGGCGGTGATGGCGGTGCCGACGCTGATTGATGCAAAGACCAAAGAGATGATCTATGCCGCCGTCAGCATCGCCAATGCCTGCGACTATTGCACCCACAGCCACCTTGCAGCGGCGCGGGCACAGGGGATGACGGCAGCCGAACAGGCGGAACTGATCCGCATCGTTTCGACCGCCGGGCGGACGAACCACATCCTGAATGCGATCCGCCCGCCGATTGATGCGGCGTTTCTGGGGTAAGCGTCAGGTGATGATCTCGGCCACTGCAAACACCCGGTCGATCATGGCTTGCGTGCCCTTGACGAATTCGAGTGGGCAGGGATAGGCCACCCCGTCACGGACCGAGCGGCCAAACGCCTCGACCTGCAGGACATAGTGGTTGGCGGTGGGCCAGCGTTCGGTCAGCACGGTGTTGCCATCGCGGTGCAGTTCGGCTTCGGCCATATCGTTGACGTTGGCGTTGAATGGTCCGCCTTCCAGCCGGATCATGCCGCAGTCGCCCTGAAAGGTCACGACCTGCCGGTTGTAAAGGCGCATCGACGTCATGGAGCCATAAGTGAAGCGGCCTGTTGGCCCCTCCATTACGCCCGCCACCTGGGCAAAGACATCAACGCCGTTTTCCAGCCTGATGCGCGCGGTCAGATCGACGGGTTCCGCGCCAGTGACGAACCGGATCGAGCCGAAGGTATAAACACCGATATCACGCAGGCCGCCACCGCCGGTTTCGGGCCGGTTGCGGATATTGCCGCCTTCCGTCAGGTTGAAGGAAAACGCCGCGTCGACGTGGCGCAGGGTGCCGATCTCGCCCGCGTCGAGCCAGGCTTTGGCGCGCTGCCATTGCGGGTGGTGGACGATCATGTACGCCTCGGCCGCCAACAGACCGCTGGCATCCCGCGCGGCGATGATCTGGTCAATCTCATCGGCCTTCATTGCAACGGGCTTTTCGGTCAGCACATGTTTGCCGGCGGCGAGCGCCTTGAGTGTCCATTCGACATGCAGATGGTTCGGCAGGGGAATGTAGACGGCATCAACTGCGGGGTCGGCGAGCAGGGCATCATAGCTGCGATGCACGCGCAGGGCTGGGCAGAAATCCTGAAAACCGGCAGCCTTGGCCGTATCGGATGTAGCGAGCGCCACGAGTTCGGCGCCGCGCGCGGCATGGATGGCCGGTGCCATGTGTTCGCGCGCAAATCTTGCCGCGCCCAGAATACCCCAACGGACTGGTTGCATGTGATCTCTCCCTTTTTTGTGGAAACGCTACGGCGATTGCAGCGGTCATGCAACCCGGCGAAAGCGCAGATAGGTCATCAGGCCGAAGGGGGGCACGGATACCTCTTCCTCCAGCCGCAAGCGGGCGTCACCCATCACGCGAGCCCGTGCAAAGTCCGAATGCCAGCCCAGCAGATCCGCCAGGGGTGCCGTGATACGTTCGATCGATGACCAGCCGCCTGTTGTCCGGGCAAAGTGGTTGGCGATCATGATGTCGCCACCGATCCGGCAGACGCGGACCATTTCGGCCAGTACCAGTTCGGGGTCAGGCACGACCGACATGATATGCATGGCGGCGACATGGTCGAAGGATTCATCGTTGAATTTCAGGTGGCGTGCGTCCATCTGGTGCAGGCCCCGCACGTGGGTCAGGCGGTGCCGGGTGACCTTGTCCTGCGCTTTCGCCAGCATTTCTGCACTGACATCAATGCCAGTGATGCTGACCTTGGGCGCGTAGAACGCAAACGCGAGGCCGGTGCCGACACCCACTTCCAGCACCGATCCGCCCATCCGGTTGACATGGGCCGCCGCCAGCCTGCGCCCGCCATTGGTGATGCGACCGAATGTCAGGTCATAGACTGGCGCCCAGCGGGCATAGGATTTGCGGACGGCATCAACCTGCATCTTCAATCCTCTGCTTTAGCCACACGCTTTCTGCGCACGGCATGCAATATCAGTACAACCCCATACACGAGGTCCATCATGAACAGGGTAACCCACGGATATGTGACAAGTGCCGCCGTCAATGCGACGAACCCCACGACCAGCCAGTGGACATGATCTGCATAGACCATCGTTTTCTTGAACGACGGGGTGCGGAAGCGCCCGATCATCAGGGCACCGATGCCCACCATCCAGATTGCCACCAAGGGTGCGGGGATCGCGGTGGGCGTGTCCAGCATATGGACAAAGAACAGCGGCATCATGGCCAGCATCGCGCCTGCGGGTGACGGAACACCGCGGAAATGGGTGCCATCTTCGGTTTCGGGCGCGCGGCTGATGACGTTGAAACGCGCAAGGCGCAGCACACAGCAGCAGATATAGACCAGCGCCACGATCCAGCCCGCACGCGGCATTTCGTACAGCGCCCACAGGTAGAGCATGATGCCGGGGGCAACGCCGAAGCTGACAAAATCGGCCAGGCTGTCCAGTTCGGCACCAATCTCGCTTTCGCTTTTCAGCAGGCGGGCGAGGCGGCCATCCAGCCCGTCCAGCACCGCGGCAAGCACGATCAGGCCAGCGGCGAGGCCGAAGTCGCCCGCAATGGCAAAGCGGATTGCGGTCAGCCCAGAGCAGAGCGCCGCCACGGTCAGCAGGTTGGGCAGCAGTTGCACCAGCGGCAGTTCTCGGCGCGGGCGACGGGGCGTTTGGGTCATTCAGTGCGGCCGCCGCGCAGGGCGTTTTCGCGCAGGTCGGCAATGATGCTTTCGCCGGCGACCATGGTTTGCCCCAAAGCCACCAGCGGGGCCACGCCGTCGGGCAGATAGACGTCAAGGCGCGAGCCGAAGCGGATCAGGCCAAAGCGTTCGCCCGCGCGCACGGTGTCTTCGGGTTTCGACCAGCAGACGATGCGGCGCGCAACCAGCCCTGCGATCTGCACAACGGCAATCTGGCGGCCATCAGCAATGCGGATCGCCAGCGAATTGCGTTCATTGTCCGCCGATGCCTTGTCGAGCGAGGCGTTGAAGAACTTGCCGGGGCGATACGCAATTGCCGTGATCTGCCCCGCAACGGGTGCGCGGTTCACGTGACAATTGAACACGTTCATGAAGACCGACACGCGGGTCAGCGCACCCGAGCCCATGCCCAGCTCGTCCGGCGGCACGGCGGGCTCTATCAGGCTGATCACGCCGTCGGCAGGCGACAGGATCAGATGGGCATCCTGCGGCACAGACCGCTTGGGATCGCGGAAAAAGTAGTAGCACCAGACGGTCATGCCGACGCCAAGCCAGCCCAGCGGTTGCCAGACCCACAACAGCACACCCGCGATGAAGGCGAAGATTCCAACGAACTTGTAGCCTTCGGGGTGCATAGGTTTGATAAATGTGCCGAGCATGGTCATGGGGTGCGGACCTTTGGATATTGCCCGTCTTCCCTAACGGCCTTTGACGTGTGGTTCAACCGGCACGGGGGCCGCCACTGCATCGACATGCTTTTGCACCGCACGCGGCGGGAGCGGGACCGGGCGATGTCACGTCCGGTCCGCGTTGCTTCAGG
>JAYSSN010000474.1:0-6395 GCA_043720555.1 Rhodobacterales bacterium
TGCGACGGCGTGCCGATGTCGATGATCGACTTTTCCTGCAAGGTTGCGGTGGGACACGCGGCGACGCAAGCCCCGCAGGACACGCAGTCGGAGGCCAGCGCATTGTCGGACTTGGCACCAAACGACACGCGGCTGTCGAACCCGCGGCCCTCGATGGTCAGGGCAAAGGTGCCCTGCACTTCTTCGCAGGCGCGCACGCAGCGGCTGCACACGATGCATTTCGCCGGATCGTAGGTGAAATAGGGATTGCTGTCATCCTTGGGCATCCACTGCGGGTTGGCGATGCCAGACGTGTCCTTGGCGCGGAAATGTGTATCCAGCGCCTCATAGCGCACATCGCGCAGGCCCACGGCGCCCGCCATGTCCTGCAGTTCGCAATCGCCGTTGGCGCTGCATGTCAGGCAATCCAGCGGATGGTCGCTGATGTACAACTCCATCACCCCGCGGCGCAGTTGCTTCAGCTTCGCGTTCTGGGTGTGAACCCTGATCCCCGGTGCAACAGGTGTGGTGCAGGATGCAGGCGTGCCATTGCGGCCCTCAATTTCCACCAGACACAGACGGCATGAGCCGAAGGCATCGACAGAGTCTGTCGCGCAGAGTTTCGGCACCGCAATTCCGGCTTCCGCCGCCGCGCGCATGATGGATGTGCCCTCGGGGACGGTCACTTCAAACCCATCGACGGTCAATGTGACCATCTGTTTCGATTTAGCCGCAGGTGTGCCGAAATCACGGTCAGGCAGGATGAAGTCTTTCATTCGGCGGCTTCCTTCACGGGGGCGAAGTCATCAGGGAAATGGGTCAGCGCCGACATCACGGGATAGGGCGTGAAGCCGCCAAGCGCGCACAGCGAGCCTGATTTCATGGTGTTGCACAGGTCGGTCAGCAGCGGGATGGCAGCGGCATCGCCGCGCGCGATCCGGTCAATCGTTTCGGTGCCGCGCACAGCCCCGATCCGGCAGGGCGTGCATTTGCCGCAGGATTCAATCGCGCAGAATTCCATGGCGAACCGGGCCTGTTTCAGCATGTCTGCGCTGTCATCAAACACCACGATCCCGGCATGGCCGATCAGCCCGTCCTTGGCCCCGAATTCCTCGTAACCAAAGGCCGTGTCAAACAGTTCGCGCGGGAAGTACGCGCCCAGCGGCCCGCCCACCTGCACGGCTTTCACGGGGCGACCCGTCGCAGTACCGCCAGCAACCACATCGACGATCTGGCCCAGGGACATACCGAAGGCTGTCTCGAACAACCCGCCCTGCTTCACGTTCCCGGCGATCTGCAGCGGGATCGTGCCGCGTGACCGGCCCAGGCCGAAGTCCTTGTAGAACGCCGCACCCTTCTGAAAAATCACCGGCACGGTCGCCAGTGAGATCACGTTGTTCACCACGGTCGGACAGCCCATGAAGCCTTCCAGCGCGGGCAGCGGGGGCTTTGCGCGCACGACGCCGCGCTTGCCTTCCAGCGAATTCAGCAGGGACGTCTCTTCACCACAGACATAGGCCCCTGCACCGACACGGATTTCGATGTCGAACGCGTTCGCAGACCCCATCACGGACGGCCCCAGCAGCCCCGCATCTTGTGCAACACGAACGGATGTCTGCATGACATCAATAGAATCAGGATATTCAGAGCGGATGTAGATGAACCCCTTGGTGGCCCCCACACCGATCCCCGCGATGATCATCCCTTCGATCAGGGTGAAGGGGTCGCCTTCCATCAGCATCCGGTCGGCAAAGGTGCCGCTGTCGCCTTCATCGGCGTTACAGACGATGTATTTGCGGGCGCCGCTGGCCCCGGCGACCGTGTTCCATTTGATGCCCGTGGGGAAACCCGCGCCTCCGCGGCCGCGCAGACCGGACGCTGTCACCTCGGCCACAATGCCTGCCGCATCCATTGTCAGCGCGTGCTGCAACCCGACAAGCCCACCGTGCGCGCGGTAGTCATCGAGCGACACGGGGTCGATCACGCCGACGCGGGCAAAGGTCAGGCGCGTCTGCTGCGCCATCCAGGGCAGCGCCGCCACCAGCCCCAGGGCTTTGGGATGTGACACGCCGAAAATCCCCGCCACATCGGCAGCTGTCATCGGGCCAAAACCCATGCGCCCCGCAGGCGTTTCAACCTCCACCAGCGGCTCCAGCCACACCATCCCTCGCGATCCGTTACGGATCAGCGTGATCTCGATGCCTGCCTTCGCAGCTTCGGCCATCACGGCATCGGCGACCGCGTCTGCCCCAAGGGCGCGGGCGGCGGCATCGCGGGGAACGTAGACCTTCATGCCCGCACCTTTGCCATGATGGCATCCACATCGACGCGGCCCATCAATTCGCCATCCACCATCGCCGCAGGCCCGCAGGCGCAAAGGCCCAGGCAGAACACCGGCTCCAGCGTCACATCACCCGCCGTTGCGTGCCAGTCACAGCCCAAAGCGGCCTTGGTGCGCTCGGCGAGTGCATCCGCTCCCACCGCCTGACATGCCTCGGCCCGGCAGATCTTCACCACATGGCGCCCGGCCGGGGCCTCGCGGAAGTCGTGGTAGAAGGACACCACGCCATGAATTTCGGCGCGGGAGATGTTCAGATGCTTTGCTATCACCGGCAGGGCTTCCTGCGGTACATGGCCAAAAGCGGCCTGAACGCTGTGCAGAATCGGCAAAAGCGGGCCTTCCATGCCGCGATGGGCATGCAGGATATCGTCCAGCCTTGAAATGACAGCAGAATCCAGCATCGCGACTCCTTTGGTGATTAAGCGTTGCTTACGCCGTTCAATAGGAAAAGCAATTCTGAACTTCCGTTAAACGATAGAGAATATCTATCGTGCGGCAGCCACCTTCTGCGCCGTGTCGATAAGGGCCGCGAGCAGCGGTGTCTGCGGGTCATGGCGCGGCGCAATCAGGCCGACGGTATGTTCGACTTCCGGCTCCACAATCGGCACGGACCGCAGTCCGCTGCCTGCAAACATCTGCGCCAGCGCCATCGGCACGACCGATCCCCAGCGCCCGGTCAGCACATGGGCGACAAGGCTGACGGTGGAATTGCTTTCGATCTGTGCCTCGACCCGTACCCCCGCCTCGGCCAGTTGCTGGTTCACGATGCGGCGGTTCTGCATGTCGCCGGTCAGCAGGCACAGCGGCTGATCCGCCAGTGCTGCCCATGTCACCGAAGCGCGATCGGCCAGCGGCGTGCCGGGCGCGCAAAGATAACGGTAGAATTCCGCATACAACGGCACCTGGGTGACGCGGCCCAGGGGTTCGTTGTCAAGGTAGGTGATCCCTGCATCCAGATGCAGCGCCTCGATCCCCGTCAGAATTTCGGCCGATGTGCGCGACAGGATGGCGATCCGCACGTTGGGGTGGGCGGCGGTAAAGGGCGCGGTCAGGCGGGCAACCATCGGCAGAGCGGTGGGGATGACGCCGATCCGCAGATTGCCCGAGAGGCCCGCGCGCACCATGCGCATCTCGTCGCGCATCGCACGCGCGTCGCCCACGATCCGGCGCGCCCAATCCTGCACGCGCTGGCCTTCCGGGGTCAGGCCCTGAAAGCGTGACCCACGAAACACCAGTTGCACGCCCAGTTGATCCTCCAGCTGCTTGATGGCCGATGACAGCGTTGGCTGGGTGACGCGGCACGCTTCCGCCGCGCGGCCAAAATGGCGCGCGTCAGCGAGGGCGAGGAACATTTCCAGCTTGTCGATCATGGCAGTATTCGTGCCTGTGATGCAGGCCCGATGCAACCGCCCCTTGCTGCTGTGCGGTCGGCGGCCTACCTGTTGCGGCATGAGACGCTTTATCCCCTTTCTGCCGAAGCCCGCCTTCGTGCCCGTCATCCGCCTGCAAGGGTCAATTGGTGCGGGTGCGCGCGCGTTGAGCGACCAAAGCCTCGCCCCGCTGATCGAGCGGGCGTTTTCACGCGGCAAGCCTGCGGCGGTGGCACTGATCATCAACTCGCCCGGTGGCTCGCCCGCGCAAAGCAGCCTGATTGCCGCGCGCATCCGGCGGCTGGCAGACGAAAAAGGCGTGCCTGTCCACGCGTTTGTCGAGGATGTCGCTGCATCCGGCGGCTACTGGCTGGCCTGTGCCGCCGATAATATCTGGGTCGACGCCACATCGATCGTCGGATCGATCGGGGTGATTTTCGCCTCTTTTGGTTTTCCTGAACTGATGGCAAAGCAGGGGATCGAGCGGCGGATCGTCGCTGCTGGCAAGAATAAAAGCTTTGCCGATCCGTTCCTGCCGCAGAAGGACGAGGACGTGGCCCGCCTGAAGGCGCTGCAGGAACCGTTGCATGAAACCTTTATCGGCTATGTGAAGGCGCGGCGGGGGCGTCGGCTCAATACGGATGCGGATCTGTTTAACGCGGATATCTGGGTGGGGCAGGCGGCCGTCGATCTGGGGCTGGTGGATGGGGTGGCGCACCTCGTGCCCATGCTGAAGTCGCTTTATGGCGCGAAGGTGCGGCTGGTGCCGTATGGGCAAAGACGCAGCCTTGCGCAGCGGCTTGGCCTTTCGGTGACAGATACGGTAATCGGCGGGATCGAAGATCGCGCACTTTGGGCGCGCTATGGGTTGTAGATGCTGATCAAGGCGGTTCTTGTCTTTCTGGGGGCGATGGCCTTGTTGGGTATGGTCGGGAACTGGCTGTTCCCGGGCGCCCTGAAACGGTCGGTTCAAAAGCGGCTGAAACCGACGATCTGCGCAAAATGCGGACGCCATGCGATCGGTCGCAGATGCGACTGCGGACGAAAGGGCTAGGGTCATGCGGGCGTTGGTAACAGGTGCGGGCAAGCGTTTGGGCCGGGCGATGGCGCTGTATCTGGGGCGTCGCGGATATGACGTGGCGGTGCATTACAGCGCGTCAGGGGCGGACGCCGCAGCGGTCGTCGCGGAACTGCAGGCCATGGGGCGCAGGGCCGTGGCCGTGCAGGCAGACCTGCTGGACGAGGCGCAGACACGCGCGCTGGTTGCCCGGGCGACCGACGCGCTGGGCGGGACCTTGCGCGTGCTGATCAACAATGCCTCGATCTTTGAATACGATACCATCCGCACAGGCACGCGGCAAAGCTGGGACCGCGCGATGGAAAGCAACCTGCGCGCCCCGTTCGTGCTGACCCAAGCCTTTGCCGCCCAAGCGCCCAAGGCCGCGCCTGATGCCAATGGCGAACCTGTCGCGCAGGGGGTGGTCATCAACATGATCGACCAGCGGATCAACAAGCTGACACCCGAGTTCAGCAGCTACACGATTGCCAAGATGGGTCTCTGGGCCCTGACCCGGACTGCGGCGCAGGGACTTGCCCCCGATATCCGCGTGAATGCGATCGGCCCGGGCCCGACCGTGCAGGGCCTGCGTCAGTCAGCCGAGCACTTTGCCCGACAGCGCGCGGCCACAGTACTGCAGCGCGGCGCGGACGCCGATGCCGTTTGTGCGGCGCTGGGATATTTTCTGGATGCCCATGCAGTGACGGGGCAAATTCTATGCGTGGACGGTGGCCAGCATCTGACCTGGAAGACGGCCGATGTACTCGGGCCAGAGTAATTTTCTGACCTCGCTACAAAACTTGTCCACTTGTCGCGCCGCCTTCACAAATCCGTCATGAAAAGCCTTGCAAAATCAGGGATTTGCCAGAAGTATAAATTCTTTTCATGTTTTTCAGTATGTTAATAAACTGCCTAAAAAACAGGCAGATCAACGAAGCCCCCTGAATACAAGGAGAAATGACGGCTTCCAGAAAGTTTCCCCCCGCCTTATCCACAGAAACCGTGGATGCCTTTTCGCTTGCCCTAAGCCAGACTACAGTGCAGCCCGCAAAGGAATCGCGCCTTGCCTGACACACCTGTCCAGACCGGCCACCCGGTCATCCAAGGCTACCTGAAAACGCTAGACGGCTCGCCCGGCGTTTACCGGATGCTGAACGAGGCGTCCGAGGTTCTGTATGTCGGCAAGGCCCGTAACCTGAAGGCGCGTGTGTCGAACTATGTTCGCCCCGGCGGTCATTCCGGGCGCATTGCGCGGATGATCCATGAAACCGTCAGCATGATGTTTCTGACCACCCGGACGGAAACCGAGGCGCTGCTGCTGGAGCAGAACCTCATCAAACAGTTCAAGCCGCGCTATAATGTGCTGCTGCGCGATGACAAAAGTTTCCCCAATATCCTGATCGCCAAGGACCACCCGTTTCCCGCGATCAAGAAACACCGGGGCAAGAAGTCGGAAAAAGGGTCATACTTCGGGCCCTTCGCATCGGCGGGCGCGGTGAACCGGACGCTGAACCAGTTGCAGAAAGTGTTTTTGCTGCGCAATTGCTCGGATTCGATGTTTCAGGGCCGCACCCGGCCCTGTATGCAATTTCAGATCAAACGCTGTTCTGGCCCCTGTGTCGGCAAGATCGACGCTGAGGGCTATGCG
>JAYSSN010000475.1:0-2563 GCA_043720555.1 Rhodobacterales bacterium
GTGTCTGCGTGTTTGTCTCTGTTGTGGGCTGTACCTGATCGGACAGTCGCGGCCCGCCCGTTTGGCGGCCCATACCGGTGATCGCATAAAGGGATTCGCCCGTGGCATCACCCACGCGGCGGCGGATGCAGGCAGGTTGGACAGAATGACGAATGAGACGTGGGTACATGTGAAGGCAGAGCTGCTGAAGCGTGTCGGCAAGAACAATTTTGTCACCTGGATCGAACCCCTGACGCTGGCGCATCTGACAAATGGGACCGCCCGGTTTGAAGTTCCCACGACGTTTTTCGGCGATTGGGTCAGCCGCAACTATGGCGACCACATCCAGTCCCACATGAACAACGCGGGTGCCGGGGTTGAACGGCTGGAATTTGTTGTGGCACACGCCATCGCACCGGTGCCGACACCGGCCCGCAAGGCGGCACCGGCGGGCAACCGTGCACGGCCGGCGAATGATGACGATCTGCCCGGCGCACCGCTGGATGCACGCTTTACCTTTGACAGTTTCGTGGTCGGCAAGCCGAATGAACTGGCCCATGCCGCCGCCCGCCGTGTGGCGGAAGGGGGGCCGGTTACATTCAACCCGCTGTTCCTTTATGGCGGGGTCGGGCTTGGCAAGACGCATCTGATGCACGCCATCGCGCATGAATTGCACACGCGCCAGCCGCACCTGCGGGTGCTCTATCTGTCGGCCGAGCAGTTCATGTACCGCTTCGTGCAATCACTGCGCGACCGGTCAGTCATGGATTTCAAGGGGCTGTTCCGGTCAGTCGATGTGCTGATGGTGGATGATGTGCAGTTCATTGCGGGCAAGGACAGCACGCAAGAAGAGTTCTTTCACACCTTCAACGCGCTGGTGGACCAGAACAAGCAGATCGTCATTTCCGCAGATCGCGCACCCGGTGAGATCAAGGATCTGGAAGAACGCATCAAAAGCCGCCTGCAATGCGGGCTGGTGGTTGATCTGCACCCGACGGATTACGAATTGCGGCTGGGCATCCTGCAGCAAAAGGCGGAGTTCTATCGCGGGCAGTACCGGGGCCTTGTCCTGGCGGACGGGGTGCTGGAGTTTCTGGCACATCGTATCACCACGAATGTCCGCGTGCTGGAAGGGGCTTTGACCCGGCTTTTCGCCTTTGCCAGCCTTGTGGGCCGCGAGATCACGCTGGAACTGACGCAGGATTGCTTGTCGGACATTCTGCGCGCATCTGACCGCAAGGTCACGATCGAGGAAATTCAGCGCCGGGTCGCCGAACATTACAATGTACGCCTGTCCGATATGGTGGGGCCAAAACGGATGCGCACCATCGCACGACCCCGGCAGATAGCGATGTATCTGTCAAAACAACTGACGCCGCGGTCGTTGCCGGAAATCGGGCGGCGCTTTGGCGGGCGGGATCACACCACGATCATGCATGGCATCCGCAAGATCGAAGAACTGATGGCGACGGATTCGCAAATGTCGGATGATCTGCAAATGCTGCGGCGGCTGCTGCAGGGCTAAGCCCGTCTTGACGACCGATTTATTCACACCCACAGTTGCCAAAACGCTTGAGAACCGGTGAAAACCGGATAGGTTCGGCGTCCCTGCGAAGTGGGGGCCGGACAGGGGGACAGACGATGAAGATCAGTATTGAACGCGGCACGTTGCTGAAAGCGCTGGGTCAGGCGCAGTCGGTTGTGGAACGGCGCAACACCATCCCGATCCTGGCCAACGTGCTGATCGAGGCGGAAGGCGCGCAGGTCAGTTTCCGCGCGACCGATCTGGATATCGAGGTGCTGGACCGCGCGTCTGCAATGGTGGAAAGGCCGGGATCGACTACTGTATCGGCGGTGATGCTGCATGAAATTGTGCGCAAGCTGCCCGATGGGGCGCTGGTGGTGCTGGCCGAGGATGCCGCTACGGGGCGGCTGACGGTCACAGCGGGGCGGTCGACGTTCAGCCTGGCCACCCTGCCGCGCCAGGATTTTCCGGTGATGGCAACCTCGGAATACGTGACGAACTTTGCCGCCCCCGCCCCGGTGCTGCGCCGCCTGTTCGACAAGGCGAAATTCGCCATTTCAACCGAGGAGACGCGCTATTACCTGAATGGGGTTTACATGCATGTAGCGACGGGCGAGAGCGGCCAGGTGCTGCGCTGTGTGGCGACCGACGGCCACCGGCTGGCCCGGATTGACGCACCGCTGCCGGATGGGGCGGCGGGCATGGCGGGGGTGATCGTGCCGCGCAAGACGGTGAACGAACTGCGCAAGCTGCTGGATGATGACGAGGCTATGATCGCGGTGTCGGTGTCGGAAACCAAGGTGCGCTTTGCCACGCCTGCGATCACGCTGACCTCAAAGGTGATTGACGGCACGTTCCCCGATTACACCCGCGTGATCCCGACCGGAAACACCCGGCGGCTGGAGGTGGATGCGACCGAGTTTGCCAAGGCGGTCGACCGGGTGGCGACTGTGTCATCCGAACGCAGCCGCGCGGTCAAGCTGTCGCTTGACGAGGACCGGCTGATCCTGTCGGTGAACGCGCCGGACAGCGGGGCGGCCGAGGAAGAGCTGGCGGTGG
>JAYSSN010000476.1:0-6379 GCA_043720555.1 Rhodobacterales bacterium
GTCACACGCGGGGATGGCGAAAACGCCGCCATGTCTGACGCCTGCCCGAACCCGATCACGCCCGGCGTCTTGGCCGCCTCGGCCAGTGGTGCCGTTGAATCGGTGTGCTGCATGATCACGTCCACGCCCTGTTCGATCAGCGCCTTGGCCGCATCCGCCTCTTTCGCCGGATCGAACCACGTGTAGGCCCAGACGACCGACATTTCGACCGCGGGGTTGACCTTGCGCGCATGCAGGAAGCTGGAATTGATCCCCTGGATCACTTCGGGAATCGGGAAGGACGCGATGTAGCCGATCTTGTTCGACTTTGTCATCCTGCCCGCGATATGCCCGATCACCGCGCGCCCCTCATAAAACCGCGCATCGTAGGTCGCGAGGTTCGCGGCCTGTTTATAGCCTGTTGCATGTTCGAACTTCACATCCGGGAATTTCGCGGCCACCGCCACCGTCTGATCCATATAGCCAAACGACGTCGTGAAGATCAGCTTGCAACCCGACAGCGCCATCTGCGTCAGAACGCGCTCGGCATCCGCGCCTTCGGGCACCGATTCCTGAAACACCGTTTCCACCTTGTCGCCAAACGCCTCGACCACGGCCAGACGGCCCTGATCGTGCTGGTACGTCCAGCCGCCATCACCGATCGGCCCCACATAGATGAAGCCCACCTTCAGCGGGCCGTCCTGTGCGAAAGCCGGCATCCCCGCCGCCATCGTCAGGCCCAAAGCCGCGCCACCCTTCAGGATCGTTCTGCGTTGCATGTCTGTCGTCTCCCCGAGTTGGACCACTGGCCGGTCCGGATTTTCGCCTCAGCGTGAGGCGTGAAATATCTGCCCCAAAGCTGCGGGTGCGGCAAGTGCCGCGCGCCTGCGCCCTGATGACATGATGACAAGCACCAGAATGGTTATCAGATACGGCGACATCGACAAGTATTCCACCGGGATCGGCACCCCCGCGGCCTGCAGATTCAACTGCAAGACGGTGATGCCGCCAAAAAGATAGGCACCGATCAACACCCGCCATGGCTTCCAGCTGGCAAAGACGACGATGGCCAGCGCGATCCACCCCGCCCCGGCCGTGATCCCGTCGGTCCATTGCGGCACCCGCACAAGGCTGATGTAGGCCCCGCCCATCCCCGCCATGCCGCCGCCGAACATGATCGCCAGAATCCGGATGCGGACTACTTTATAACCCAGCGCATGCGCCGCCTCGTGGTTTTCGCCCACCGCGCGCAGGATCAGGCCCGCCCGGGTTGACCGCAGCACAACCCACACCCCCGCAATCATGGCGACCGACAGATACACCACCCAGTCGTGTTCAAACAGAATGACCCCCACCACCGGGATCTCCGCCAGCGGCCCGAACGGCACCGCTCCGGTCGCAGGCGGCTTGATCCCGACATACCCCTGCCCCAGCAGTGAACTCAGGCCCAGCCCGAACAACGTCAGTGCCAGCCCGCACGCCACCTGATTGGCCAGCAACACCTGCGTCAGTACGCCAAAGATCAGGCTCAGCAGCACCGCGCCCGCGATGCCGCCCGCAAATCCCACCACCGGACTGCCGCTTTCCACCGCCGCGATAAACCCGCAGACGGCCCCCATGATCATCATGCCTTCGACACCGAGGTTCAGAACACCTGCCTTCTCGGCCACCAGTTCCCCGATTGCGGCCAGCATGATGGGAACCGAGGCCACCATCAGCGACGCGATCAGGACGATCGGATCAATGCCGCCGAACATCACGCCACCACCCTTCCGAACCGCACCCGGTAATTCGTCATCACATCCACGGCGAGCAGAAAGAACAGCAGCATGCCCTGAAACGCCTGTATCGCCGCTGCAGGCAGGCCAAGCCCGAACTGCGCCAGTTCCCCCCCGATGTAGGTCAGTGCCATCAACAGCCCCGCCAGCAATATCCCCACCGGGTTCAACCGGCCAAGGAAAGCCACGATGATCGCGGTGAACCCATAGCCCACATTGAAATCGATGCTGATCTGCCCTGCGGGCCCGGCCACCTCGAACAGTCCGGCCATCCCCGCCAATATGCCCGAAATTCCCAGACACATCACAATCTGCCGCTCCGGCGACACCCCCGCAAACCGTGCAGCTTTGGGTGCTTGCCCCGCCAGCTTGATCTGAAACCCCAGCATGTGGCGTTGCAGCAACACATATGCCGCGATGACCGCAATGAACGCCGCCGCCACCCCCCAATGCATCCCTGTGCCTGCAACAAGCTCCGCGTTATACCCAGCCGGATAATCGCGGAAGTTGCGGCTGCCCGGAAATCCGCCGCCCTCCGGATTGCGCAACAACCCAAGCGACATCGACGACAGAATGTTCTGGGCAACATAGACCAGCAGCAAGGACACCAGAATCTCGTTGGTGTTGAACTGGACCCGCAACAGCGCCGGGATCATTGCCCAGAGCCACCCCCCCAGTGCCCCGGCAATCACCATCAGCGGAAAGACGAACCACGCCTCCAGCGGATAGAAAGCAAGGCCCACCCCGGCGCCGCAGATGGCCCCCATGATATATTGACCCTCGGCCCCGATATTCCAGATGCCTGCCCGGAACCCCAGCGACAAGCCGATTGCGATCAGGATCAGCGGCCCTGCCTTGACCAGCAGTTGCGGGCGCGAATAGGCGGACAGGTTCGGATCAAACAGCGGGTCCCAGAAAATCGTCCGTATCGCCTCCACCGGACTCTTGCCAAGAATCGCAAACATGATCCCGCCCGCGATCATGGTCAGAACCACCGCCAGAACCGGCGTGGCCACCGTCCAGAACCGCGACGGCGAAGGGCGTTTTTCCAGCCTCAGCACAAAACACTCATTTTCTGTCCAGAAATATCCTCGGGGGGGAAGGGGGGCAGACAGCCCCCCTGCAACGCGCATCCCAAAAGGTCACACCGCAACATGGTCACCTCCCATCATCAGCCCGATGGCATCCACTGTCAGCCCCTCCACCGGGCGTGGCCGCGTCAGCCGCCCGCCATTCAGCGCGGCAAAACTGCCGGCAATCTCCAGCAACTCGTCCAGATCCTGCGAAATCACCACGACTGCCGCCCCGCCTGCGGCACAGTCCAGCAGCGCCTGCCGGATCGCCGCCGCAGCCGCCGCATCCACGCCCCAGGTCGGCTGGTTGACCACAATCACCGACGGATTCTGCGACAACTCCCGCCCGATCACGAACTTCTGCAGGTTGCCCCCCGACAACGCCCGCGCCGCCACATGCGTGCCCGGCGTGCGCACATCGAACGCCGCCACGATCCGGGCCGCAAACGCTGCGGCCGCAGCCCAGTCGATAAATCCCAGCCGCGACAGTCCTTGCCGGACCTGACCCGACAGAAGCGCATTTTCCACCAGACTCATGTCAGGTGCCGCAGCGTGGCCCAACCGCTCCTCGGGTGCCGCGACGAGGCCCAGCCTGCGCCGCGCATTCGGCCCCAGATGACCGACATCCGCGCCCGCAATCCGCACGGCGCCAGGGACACTGCGCAATTCGCCAGACAGTGCCAGCAGCAATTCATCCTGCCCGTTCCCCGCCACCCCCGCGATGCCCAGAACCTCGCCCGCGCGCACAGCAAAGCTTACGTCCTTCAGCGACGTCCCGAACGGAATGGGCGACGCAAGCGACAAACCCCGCACGTCCAGCCCCACGTCGCCAAGCGCGTGATTGCGCCGCGCCGGTGTGCCCAGCACCGCCCCCACCATCAGTTCGGCCATCGCCCGCGCCGACACGTCGCGTGGCACGCAGGTCGCCACGACGCGGCCCCGGCGCAGTATTGTCGCCGCATCACACAGCGTGCGGATCTCCTCCAGCTTGTGGCTGATGTACAAGATCGCCGTCCCCTCGGCCGCCAGCTTGCGCAGGGTGCGGAACAGCACCGCCACTTCCTGGGGGGTCAGCACGCTCGTCGGCTCGTCCATGATCAGCAGCCTGGGGTCTTGCAGAAGGCAACGGACGATCTCCACCCGCTGCCGCTCACCCGCTGACAGATCGCCGACCATCCGGTCTGGGTCCAATGGCAGCCCGTAGGCTTCACTCACCGCCCGTATCCGTGTGGCAAGGTCGCGCATCGCGGGCGGATGCTCCATACCAAGGGCCACGTTTTCCGCCACCGACAATGCCTCGAACAGCGAAAAGTGCTGAAACACCATGCCGACACCCGCGGCCCGCGCGGCGCTGGGGCGGGCCGGCGCATAATCCGCACCATGCAGCCGCATCCGCCCCGCATCGGGCCGCACAAGGCCATAGATCATCTTGACCAGTGTGGATTTGCCCGCGCCGTTTTCGCCCAGCAAGGCATGCACCTCGCCCGGCGCAATGGTAAAGCGGACATCGCTGTTGGCGACAACGCCGGGATAGGCCTTGCTCACCCCTTCGACCGCTAGCAGTACGTCACGCATCCATGGCCTTTCCGCGCGCGACCGGCGCCTTTGCAAGAAGCGCCGTCGCAACCCCAATAGCAATGGCCTGTGGATGCTTGCCAAGGGCCGGATCGCCGATCGGGCACCCAATCCGCGCAATGGCACCGGGTAAATGGCCCAGCGCCGCCAACCGCGACCGGAACCGCGCCCATTTCGTGCCCGACCCGATCAGCCCCAGCCGCCCGAACCCATGGCCCAGCAGCCGGTGGCACAGCGCCAGATCCAGCGCATGCGAGAATGTCATCACCAGATGCTCTGCCCCCACAGGCGCGTCCGTCACTGCCGCGACCAGATCGCCCTGCGCCACCACGTGCACCCCGTCTGGCACCGCATCGGGAAACCGTGCCCGGTCCACATCGCACCACACGAGGCGGAGGGCGGGCAGGGGGGCCAGCACCCCCACTACCGCACGGCCAACATGCCCCGCGCCCCAGATCCAGACCTCACGCAACGGTCGCGCCACAGGTTCCACCATACAGCCTTGCACGAACACCGCATCTGGTAGAACGCCCTCTCCCCGTGCCCGCGACAGCATGCGCTTGACAGCCAGGGGCATCGCCCGGCCATCGACACAGCGCGCCACCACCGGCCCGTCGGGAACCGTGGTGTAAACCTCCGTCAGCACCGTCACCGCCCCGCCGCAGCACTGCCCCAGCTTCGGCCCCAGAGCCTCGCGGTCGACACGCGTGCCGCCCGCAACCAGCATCGCCCGCGCCCGCGCCAAAGCCTCCCACTCCAGCGCCCCGCCACCAATGGTCCCCGATTGCCCCCCCACCCAGACCAGCATCGCCGTGCCGACCTCGCGCGGGGATGAACCGTCATGTGCTGCAATCACCACCCGCGCCACCGGCCCGTGCGCATCAATCGCCGCCTGCAAGGCATCCCGGTCAAACATCACCGCGCACCCGCTCCACCGCCCACAGCACCCGCTCGGCCGTCGCAGGCGCATCGAGTGCCGGGTAGTGCGACCCATCCCCGCAAGCCGCCACGGCATCCGACAGCGCCATCAGCGCCGAGATGCCCAGCATCAGCGGCGGCTCGCCCACGGCCTTGGACTTGCCCACCGCATCCTCGCGGTTGGGCCGGCCCCAAAGTGCGACGTTGAACACCGGCGGGCGATCCGAACAGGCGGGGATCTTGTAGGTCGAAGGCGCATGCGTCACAAGCCGCCCCTTGCCATCCCACACCAGCTCTTCCGTCGTCAGCCACCCCGCGCCCTGCACATAGGCCCCCTCGACCTGGCCAATGTCCAACGCGGGGTTCAGCGAGGTGCCCGTGTCATGCAGGATATCGGCGCGCAGGATGCGGTTCTCGCCCGTCAGCGTGTCAATCACCACCTCGGTCACTGCCGCCCCGTAAGCGAAGTAAAAAAACGGGCGCCCCGTACCCCGCACCCGGTCCCACACGATTTTCGGCGTTGCGTAATACCCTGTCGAGGACAGCGAAATCCGCGCCTGATAGGCCCACATCGCCACCCGTGCGAAATCGTAAACCTCCCCCGCCACCCGCACCATGCCAGCGTCAAAGCGTACGCAGTCGGCCTTTACCTGATGCTTCTCGGCCAGAAAATCCGCCATCCGCGCCCGGATCACCTCGCACGCGGCCTTCGCAGCCATCCCGTTCAGATCCGACCCCGACGATGCCGCCGTGGCCGACGTATTCGGCACCTTCCCGGTATCTGTCGCCGTGATCTTGACCTGGGCCGGATCAATCCCGAACACCCCCGCCGCCACCTGGGCCACCTTCTGGAACAGGCCTTGCCCCATCTCGGTCCCGCCATGGTTCAGATGAACCGATCCATCCTGATAGACATGCACCAAAGCACCCGCCTGGTTCAGCCAGGTCAGCGTGAACGAAATCCCGAACTTCACCGGCGTCAGCGCGATCCCCCGCTTCAACACCGGACTGTCCGCGTTCCACTGCGCTATCGCTGCGCGCCGCGCCTGAAAACCG
>JAYSSN010000477.1:0-18814 GCA_043720555.1 Rhodobacterales bacterium
GTCACCAACCCACGGCCCTGCGCCGCAAGGATCGGCACGATCTGCGTCGCCAGTGGGCGGTCATTCTGGAAACTTCCAGCTTCGGTGTCGATCACCGCCACCGCTTCGGGCAGGCTTGTGGCGTGCGCCTGAAAGGTCTGTTCCAGATCGGCTGGCGCGGCACCTTCGGGAATGCCCGTGGCCAGCATCAGCACCTCTTTCCCGCCCGCGCGGTACAGTGCCGCATGCGCCGCCGCATCCGCAGCCAGCGGATCGATCACCACACTGACCGGAAACGGCAGCGACGCCACCGCCTGCCGGTCCAGTGTCGCCCCGCCGGTGTCGATCAGGACGATGCTGAACAGCGGCTTGGCATCGGGGTTCTCGAAGGCCGCCGCATAGCGGCTCAGGGCGGGTAAATCCTCCGGCACCACGTCAGGCAGTGCTTCGGTGTCCGCTGCCGGTGCCGGATCGTCGCCGATCCGGGGCAAACGGTTGATGATTAGCCCTTCGTCCGCCTCGATCAGCCGTGGCGTTACAGCAAGCGGGCGGGACGCCGGTTCGATCAGCGGGGTATCGAGCGCGATCACCGATGGCGCGGGGTCAACCGGGGCTTCGGCCACCGCCACATCTGCGGCGGGCGCGATGGCGGCAGGCTCTGTCACCGGGGCAGGCGCGGGCCTGGCTGCGGCGACCGGCGCTTCAGGTGCGGGCTTTACGGCAGGTAGCGGTTCGGCCGCGACGGCTGCTGTCGCGGGTTGGGCGGACGGGGCTTTCGCCGCAGGCGCGGCCACCGGCGGCGCAGGTTCGGCCACCATGGCCTGTTCCGCCGGGGTCAGCGGCGGCGGGGGCGGCAGGTCAGCGGCGGGCGGGGCTGCATCCGCCAGTGGCGTCACGGGTGGCGCAGGGTTCTGCCCGGCAATCGCGGCACCGGCTTCAACAGCAGGCGTGGGCGCGGTCCCTGCAAGATCGGGGGCGGGCTGCGCGGCCGGCGGGTCGGTCAGCGGCAGCGCGGGTGGGTCGGCGGGCGGTGGCGCAACATCTGCCACGGTCGCAGCTGGCACTGGCGCAGCGTCGGCATCGTCCATCGGCACGGTTTCCGCTGCAGTGACGAGGGCGGGCTCTTGAGGCGCATCATCCGCAGCCGTTGCGACGTCCAAAGGTGTTGCTGGCACGATGTCCGACATGGGCGTCGTCGCAGCCGGAGCGGTTGCCGCGACCTCTGGTTTTGCAGGCGCAACTTCGGCGCTGACGGCGAGAGCATCCTCACCCGACGCGGGCTGAACTGCTGCATCCCCCGCAACCTCCGCTTGCGGTGCGGCTGAAACATCGGGTGCCGGTTCGGCACTTTGTGTAACGCGCGGCGCGTTGATCTGCGACACGACCCCAAGGCCAAATGCCGCCACAACGGTACCCGCAATCAACCCGCCGAAAAACCTGCGCATGCCTGCCACCCCGACTTGCCCGAGCCATATCCTCGCCCCACCCTGGCGTCAGTTTGGCTTGACGCTCCCCGGCAGGTCTGCCCATGTATAGCGCGACCCGTGCGCGCAATCACCCCCAAACCGTCAAGGCGAGCCCAAGATGTTGCTGCTGATCGATAACTACGACAGTTTTACCTACAACCTCGTCCATTACCTGGGCGAACTGGGGGCCGATGTCGTGGTGCGGCGCAATGATGCGCTCGATGTGCAGGCGGCGATGGCCCTGCGCCCGTCGGCCATCGTGCTGTCGCCCGGCCCGTGTGATCCGGCACAGGCAGGCATCTGTCTGCCCCTGACCCTTGCCGCCGCCGAGGCGCGGATTCCCCTGCTGGGCGTCTGCCTTGGCCACCAGACCATCGGACAAGCCTTTGGTGGCAACGTCGTGCGGTGCCACGACATCGTCCACGGCAAGATGGGCATCATGCATCACGCCGGGAAAGGCGTGTTCGCTGGCCTGCCATCACCGTTCATCGCCACCCGCTATCACAGCCTGATCGTGGATCGCGCGACGTTGCCCGATTGCCTTGAAGTGACCGCATGGCTGGACGATGGCACCATCATGGGCCTGCGTCACAAGGACCGCACAATTGAAGGCGTGCAGTTCCACCCCGAAAGCATCGCCTCTGAACACGGCCACCAATTGCTGCGCAATTTCCTGAACATGGCGGCTGTGCCTGCATGAGCGATGCCCTGAAACCCCTGATCGGTATTGCCGCTGATCGCGCCCTGACGCGGGCCGAGGCGGAAATCGCCTTTACCGCATTCTTCGAGGGCACTGCCACGCCTGCGCAGATGGGTGGCTTTCTGATGGCCCTGCGCACACGGGGCGAAACGGTGGATGAATACGCCGCCGCCGCGACCGTGATGCGCGCGCGCTGCCACCCGGTCAAGGCACCTGTGGGGGCGATGGACATCGTCGGCACCGGGGGCGACGGCAAGGGCACGCTGAACATCTCGACCGCCACGGCCTTTGTCGTGGCCGGTGCGGGGGTTGTCGTGGCCAAACATGGCAACCGCAACCTTTCGTCCAAGTCCGGGGCCGCAGATGCGCTGACCGAGATGGGCCTGAATGTCATGGTCGGCCCCGAGGTGGTGGAACGCTGCCTCGCCGAGGCAGGCATCGGCTTCATGATGGCCCCGATGCATCACCCTGCGATCCGGCATGTGATGCCCGCGCGTGCCGAACTCGGCACCCGTACGATCTTTAACATCCTGGGGCCACTGACCAATCCTGCCGGGGTGAAACGGCAGTTGACCGGGGCGTTTTCCCCGCATCTGATCCGCCCCATGGCCGAAACGCTGCTGTTGCTGGGGTCGGAAAAGGCCTGGCTGGTACATGGTGGCGACGGCACGGACGAGATTTCGATCGCGCTGCCGACACGGGTTGCGGCGGTTGAAAACGGCGCCGTGCGCGAATTCGAGATTCATCCCGAAGACGCCGGTCTTGCCCCCCATCCGTTCGAGGCGATCCTTGGTGGCACGCCTGCGGAAAATGCTGTCGCATTCCGCGCACTGCTGGATGGCGCCAGAGGCGCTTACCGCGATGCGGTGCTGCTGAACGCCGCCGCAGCCCTGATGGTGGCCGACAAGGTAGGCACACTGAAGGATGGCGTGCAGATGGCGGCCACCAGCATCGACAGCGGGGCGGCCAAGGCCAAACTGACGACGCTCGCGCGCATCACCCACGCCAACTGAAGCTTTTCACAAGAAAAATTTTCGTCCCCACGGCCTGCAACAGTCTTTCCTTCAGCCTTCGCGTTCACTAGGCATGGGCCATGAGCACCATTCTGGACCGTATCAAGACCTACAAGCTGGAAGAGATCGCCGCCCGCAAGGCCGCGCGTCCGCTGGCGCAGATCGAAGATGCCGCCCGTGCCGCCCCGGCCCCGCGTGGTTTCGCCCGTGCGCTGCAAGAGGCGACAAATGCCGGCTATGGCCTGATTGCCGAAATCAAGAAGGCCAGCCCGTCCAAAGGACTGATCCGCGCCGATTTCGACCCGCCTGCGCTGGCCAGGGCCTACGAGGACGGCGGGGCCACATGCCTTTCGGTGCTGACGGACACGCCATCCTTTCAGGGTGCGGATGAATTTCTGTTGCAGGCCTCTGCGGCGACCGACCTGCCCTGCCTGCGCAAGGATTTCCTTTACGATCCCTACCAGGTCACCGAATCGCGCGCGCTGCATGCCGATTGCATTCTTCTTATCATGGCGTCCCTGTCCGATACGCAGGCCATGGAACTGGAGGATGCCGCGATCCATTGGGGCATGGATGTTCTGATCGAGGTGCATGACCGCGCCGAACTGGAACGAGCGTCGCTGCTCAAATCCGGGATGATCGGCATCAACAACCGCAATCTGCACACCTTCGAGGTAACGCTGGACACCACCCGCGATCTGGCCCGGCGCGTGCCCGAAGACCGCATGATCGTATCCGAATCCGGCCTCTACACCCCCGCAGACCTTGCCGACCTTGCCGCCTACGGCGCGCGCTGCTTTCTGATCGGCGAGGCGCTGATGCGGCAGTCCGATGTCACCGCAGCCACCCGGGCGATCCTCGCCAGACCCCTGACCGCGCAGGGCGGGCTGTGAGCGGGCTTACGCACTTCGACGGACAGGGCCATGCCCACATGGTCGATGTGTCGGGCAAACCTGTGACCGACCGGCTGGCCGTGGCGCGCGGCGTCGTGCGGATGACGGCAGAAACACTGGCCATCGTGACCGAAGGCCGCGCCAAGAAGGGCGATGTGCTGGCCGTGGCGCGGCTTGCGGGCATCATGGGGGCCAAGAAAACCGCCGATCTGATCCCCCTGTGCCACCCCCTGCCCATCACCAGGGTCGCGCTCGATCTGACCCCCGACCCCACGCTGCCGGGTGTCGTGATCGAAGCGACGGTCAAGACCAGCGGCCAGACCGGGGTCGAGATGGAGGCGCTGACCGCCGTCACCATCGCCGCGTTGACCGTCTATGACATGCTGAAAGCGGTTGAAAAGGGCATGATCATCGACGGCATCACCCTTATCCTGAAAGATGGCGGAAAATCAGGGCGGTACGAGGCCAAGTGATGATAACGGTTGAAGCGGCCCTGCGTCGTCTTTTCGCCCTCGCCGCAGCGTTGCCCACCGAAACGATCCCGCTGCGCCACGCCGCGGGCCGCTACATGGTCAGCGCCGCCACGGCCCTGCGCGACCAGCCGCCCTTCCCCGCATCGGCCATGGACGGCTACGCTGTGCTGGGCGACCCGGCCCCCGGCGCGACCTTCCGCGTCGTCGGCGAAGCGGGCGCGGGCAACGCCTTTGCTGGCGCCGTAACCGCAGGCGAGACGTTGCGCATCTTCACCGGTGCGCCCGTGCCGGACGGCATGACGCGCGTCATCATTCAAGAGGATGTCGACCGCACGGGTGACATCATCACCATCAGGCCAAACGCCGATCACGGCACCAACATCCGCCCTTTGGGCCAGGATTTTCGCGCCGGCGCGGCCCTGCCCCCGCGCCGTCTGCATGCCCACGATCTCGCACTGCTCGCGGCCATGAATGTGCCCCACGTGACCGTCACCCGCCGCCCTGTCGTGGCCATCATTCCGACCGGCGACGAGCTGGTAATGCCCGGTGAAGCCCCCCGCCCCGATCAGATCATCGCCTCGAACAGCTTTGCCATCGCGGCACTGGCCGAGGCCGCTGGTGCCGAAGTGCGCATGCTGCCCATCGCCCGCGACACGGTTGCGGCGCTTGGCACGGTGCTGGAACTGGCACAGGGCGCCGATGTGATCGTGACCATCGGTGGCGCGTCGGTCGGCGATCATGATCTTGTGGCAAAGGTCGCGGGCAGCATGGGGTTTGCACCCAGCTTCTGGAAAATCGCCATGCGCCCCGGCAAGCCCCTGATGGCGGGCCGCTTTGGCGACGGGCTGATGCTGGGCCTGCCAGGAAACCCGGTCAGCGCCATTGTCTGCGCACATCTGTTCCTGCTGCCTCTGCTGCGCGCCTTGCAGGGCGGGGGTGCTGCACCGCCGGCGGTCCGCCGCGCCCTGCTGGGCGTCGATGTCGACGCAAATGGCCCGCGGGCGCATTACATGCGGGCGCGGCTGACAGCCGGTGACGGGCTGCCGCGCATCACGCCGTTTGACCGGCAGGATTCGTCCCTCCTCACCATCCTGACCGAAGCGGACGCCCTGCTGATCCGCCCGATTGGCGACGGCCCCCGTCATGTCGGTGCCATGGCGGACTATATTCCTCTTCGAACCGGGTGATTCGGTTAACGCTTGACACAAACCGGGAACGCGGGCAGAACATTGTGCAAACGCCTGCCACCGGAGGGGTGCCGATGCTGACGCGCAAACAAATGGAACTGCTGGATTTCATCAAGGGCCGGATGGACCGCGATGGCGTGCCGCCGTCGTTTGACGAGATGAAGGAAGCCCTTGATCTGCGGTCAAAGTCCGGCATCCACCGGCTGATCACGGCGCTGGAGGAGCGTGGCTTCATCCGCCGCCTGGCCCATCGCGCCCGGGCGATTGAAATCATCAAACTTCCCGAAGCGATGGAAAAACCCGGCTTCAGTCCCAAGGTCATTCAGGGCGATCGTCCGGTCATGCCGCGCGGCGCAATGGAAATCACCGGCATGCATGCGATGGAGTTGCCCGTCATGGGCCGTATCGCCGCCGGGGTGCCGATCGAGGCGATTTCCGAAGTCAGCCATCATGTGGCCGTGCCGGGGTCCATGCTGTCGGGTCGTGGTAATCACTATGCGCTTGAGGTCAAAGGCGATTCGATGATCGAGGCGGGCATCAACGATGGTGATATCGTGGTGATCCGTGAACAGGTCACAGCCGAAAACGGCGACATCATCGTGGCGCTGATCGAAGATCAGGAAGCGACGCTGAAACGCTTTCGCCGGCGCGGTGGCATGATCGCGCTGGAGGCCGCCAATCCGGCTTATGAAACCCGCGTCTACCCCGACCATCTGGTGAAGGTGCAGGGCCGTCTGGTGGGCCTTTTGCGCAGCTATTGAACCCACGTCGTGCCGGTGTGCTTGCCGGTTTGTACCAACCCGGATCGGCGACAAGCGAATAACCGGCGCGCGGCGCGGCGGCATATCTACTTGCCCCGTGCAATCGCAGACACTTGCCGCGTGATTGTCACCACCTGCGGCACGGCATCGGGCGACCACAGTCGCTGTGCACGGTGTGTCGGCTCCAGCCGCAGGGTCTCATCGGTCTCCAGCCACAGCGCGAGCGGCCCCGTTTCCGCAAGCCGAAGCGTGTCGATCACGACGCAACCTTCGGGCACTGCGACCGCATCGGCGCCCAGCACCACCAGATCGGCCGCTTTGCACGCATCGTTCAGCCGCGCCGCAGCCCCACGTCCCGACAAAACCACACCGGGCCAATCGCCAACCTGAAACGCCCGCGCGCCCTTTGGCCCGTCAAAGCCCTGCCGCGCGGCTGCATCCGCCTGCACCGCCAGGTCGCCATCATTCTCCAGCCAGCTTTTCACGGCGAACCCTGCCCCTTTTGGCGCCGACAGTGCCCGCCCGCCCGCCCCCATCAGTCCGACCACGCCCCCTTGGGCATCGATGATTGCCGCCGGCCGTTCTGCCCCCGTCCACAACAGCAGCGCCAACGCCACAGACAAAACGCCCCACAGCCGCAGCCGCCCCTGCCAGATCACCAGCCATGCCCCCCCCAGCGTGACCAGCGGCAGAACCCATGGCCCCGGCTCTGTGATCCCCGTCACCGATCCATCCATATCCGCAACTGACTGCGCCACATAAAGGATCCACGCCGATCCCTGCTCCATCACCCACAGGGCGGGACCGGCCAGGCCAACGGGCGCAAGCAGCGCCGCGACCGCCCCGGCTGGCATCACCACCACGCCCATCACGGGCACCGTCAGCAGGTTGGCGATCAGCCCATAGTCGGCATAGCGGTTGAAATGCGCCGCCGCATAGGGTGCGGTCGCAAAGCCCGCGACAACCGAACTCAGCACCAGCTTAAAGACCGGGATCGCCCACCGCGGCAACCGCTCGCGCAGCACCTGATGATCCACCGCGCCAAAACCCGCAATCAGCGCAACCGTGGCCGCGAAGGACATCTGAAACCCCGGTTCCAGCAGGGATTCCGGCTGCCACAGCAGAATCGCAACCCCCGCCAGCGATACCGACCGCAAGGTCAGCGCCCGGCGGTCAGACAACACCGCCCCCAGCATCACGCAGACCATGATGAACGCCCGCTCTGTCGCCACATTCGCCCCGGACAGCAAAAGGTAAAACAGCGCCACGCCAAAGGCCACAACCGCCGCCACCTTCTTGGCATTCACCCGCAGTGCCAGTGGCGGGATCAGCGCAATGCCATAGCGGATCAGCGCAAAGACAAAGCCCGTCAGGAAAGCCATGTTCATCCCCGAAATTGCCAGCAGATGCGCAAGCGAGCTGTCGCGCAGCGCCGCCACCGCCGCCAGCGACAGGCCAGACCGATCCCCCGTCATCACACCCGATGCAAACGCCCCCGCATCGCCCGGCACCGCCTGCATGATGGCGTTTGACAGGTAGGTGCGCAGCCGGTTCACCGTCTGATCACCCGGCGCAGGCGGCTGCCACAGCAGCACCGGGTTGCGGGTATAGCCAACCGCCCCCAACCCGTCGAAATAGGCCATGCGGGCAAAGTCGAAGCCCCCCGGCTCCACCGGCCCTTGCGGTGCGTCCAGATGCCCGGTCATCATCACGATCTGCCCCGGCTCGGGCAGCAGCATTGCCGCGCCATGCAGCGACACGCGCACCCGCACGGGCGTACGGTCAGGGTCCACCCGGTCCAACACGACGCGGTCCAGCGTCAGGCGCAGCGCATCGGACTGTGAGCGGTCAATCTCGATGATGCGCCCCTGAATGGGGCCGTAATAGCGAAATGCCAGCACCGGTGCCTGCACCAGATGCGCCCGCAAGCCGGATGCAAGCATGCCTGCCACCAGACATCCCGCAACGACCGCCACCGGATGCAGAAGCTCGGCCCCCCAGGCGCGGCACGCCGCGGCAACGGCCACCCCGGCCCCGCAGACAAGATAGAACGGCAAGCCCGGCTCCCACGGCAGGGCAAACCAGATCGCCACACCGCAGCCGATGAACACCGGCACCCACGCAAACAGCGTGCCCCGCGCGGCCAGCAGCGCCTCCAGCGGCCATGCCCAGACCCGCGCCACCTTGCCTCGCCTCCTGCGATTGCCTAAGAGGCGACGCTAGCTCTGCCATGGTTTCCGAAAGGTTAACATCCATGACCAAACAGGTCGTCACCCGCTTTGCCCCTTCGCCCACGGGGGATCTGCACATCGGTGGCGGGCGCACGGCGCTGTTCAACTGGCTGTACGCCCGTGGACGCGGCGGCAAGTTCCTGCTGCGGATCGAAGATACCGACCGCGAACGCTATACCCCCGACGCAGCGCAGGCGATCATCTCCGGCCTGAAATGGCTGGGCCTGGATTGGGATGGCGATGCGGTCAGTCAGTTTGAGCAACGCGGGCGCCACGCCGAAGTCGCCCATGAGATGCTGGCGCGCGGATCGGCCTACAAATGTTTTTCCACCGCCGACGACATCGCCGCCGTCCGCGCCGCGGCCGAGGCCGACGGGCGCTACGCGATCTTTCAGTCTCCCTGGCGCGATGCCGACCCCGCCACACATCCCGACACCCCCTTCGCCATCCGCATGAAGGCCCCGCGCAGCGGTGAAACCGTGATCGCCGACGCAGTTCAGGGCAGCGTGCGCTTTGGCAATGACCAGTTGGATGACATGGTTGTCCTGCGGTCGGACGGCACGCCGACTTACATGCTTGCCGTTGTGGTGGATGACCACGACATGGGCGTCACCCATGTGATCCGGGGCGATGACCATCTGAACAACGCCGCACGGCAAACCATGGTCTACCTCGCCATGGGGTGGGAGATTCCGGTCTGGGCGCATATCCCGTTGATCCACGGGCCGGACGGCAAGAAATTGTCCAAACGGCACGGGGCCACGGCCGTGGGCGACTACCAGGTACAGGGCTACCCGGCGGCGGGGATGCGCAATTACCTGACACGCCTTGGCTGGGCGCACGGCGATGACGAATTCTTTACCAGCGCGCAGGCCATGGAGTGGTTCGATCTGGCGGGAGTCGGGCGCGCGCCCGCGCGACTCGACTTCAAAAAGCTGGAAAATATCTGCGGGCTGCACATGGCGGCCACCGATGATGCTGCACTGCTGCATGAATTGATGGATTATCTGACCGCAGCGGGCCGTCCTGCACTCTCGAAAGCACAGCATGATCTGCTGTCGCGGGGTCTTTACTGCGTCAAGGACCGGGCAAAAACTTTTCCGGAACTTATTGAAAAAGCATCATTTATGCTGATATCCCGGCCCGTCCTGCAGGACGATGTCTCGGCAAAGGCACTCGATTCGGTATCCCGTGGTATACTGAGTGACTTGACGCCGCGCCTGCAAACTGCACAGTGGACGAAAGACGCGCTGGAGGTCATTCTGACAGACGCCGCAACCGTGCACGGGATCGGATTCGGCAAACTTGCCGCACCCTTGCGGGCGGCCTTGGCCGGACGAACGGTGACACCAAGCGTTTACGACATGATGCTAGTCATCGGTCAGGACGAAACGATTTTGCGGATACGGGATGCTGCTGCCTGATGCACCCGGCTCTGCCCTACCCGCGCGGGATGCGCACCTATCGAGGGGGATGACATGGACAAGGCCACGAAGACCGCAAAGCTGACCTTTGGCAGCACGTCCATTGACCTGCCGATCCAATCGCCGACATTGGGGCCGGACGTTCTGGATATCCGCAAGCTTTATGCCGAAGGTGATGTGTTCACCTACGACCCCGGCTTCACGTCGACCGCCGCCTGCGAAAGCGCCATCACGTTCATTGACGGTGACAAAGGTGAACTTTTGCATCGCGGCTATCCCATCGACCAGTTGGCCGAAAAGTCGAGCTACCTCGAAGTGTGCTATCTGCTGCTGTACGGCGAATTGCCGACCGCGACACAGCTGGCCGACTTCAGCGAGCGCGTGACCAAACACACGATGGTGCATGAACAGATGCATTACTTCTTTCGGGGATTCCGGCGTGACAGCCATCCCATGGCCACGATGGTCGGTGTCGTCGGCGCGATGAGCGCATTCTACCACGACAGTCTTGATATCAACGATCCCTGGCAGCGCGAAGTGGCCGCCATCCGCATGATCGCCAAGCTGCCGACAATTGCCGCCATGGCCTATAAATACTCGGTCGGTCAGCCCTTCGTGTACCCGAAAAATACCCTCGATTACGCCGGAAATTTCCTGAACATGTGCTTCTCGGTGCCGGCCGAGGAGTATGTGGTCAACCCGGTCCTGTCCAAGGCGCTGGACCGCATCATGATGCTGCACGCCGATCACGAACAGAACGCATCAACCAGCACCGTGCGTCTGGCTGGCTCGTCGGGGGCGAACCCGTTCGCCTGTATTGCCGCGGGCATTGCCTGTCTCTGGGGGCCTGCGCATGGCGGGGCCAATCAGGCGGCGCTGGAGCAGTTGCGCGAAATCGGCACCGTCGATCGTATTCCTGAATACATCAGACAGGCCAAGGATAAATCTTCGGGCGTGCGCCTGATGGGCTTTGGCCACCGCGTCTACAAGAACTTCGACCCCCGCGCCAAGGTGATGAAGGAAAGCGCCGACGAGGTGCTGGAACTGATGGGCATCCACAACAACCCGACCCTTCAGGTCGCCAAGGAACTGGAACGGATCGCGCTGGAAGACGACTACTTCGTTTCGAAAAAGCTGTATCCCAACGTTGATTTCTATTCGGGCATCATCCTTGATGCGATGGGCTTTCCGACGTCGATGTTCACGCCGATCTTTGCGATTTCGCGCACCGTGGGCTGGATCAGCCAGTGGAAAGAGATGATCGCCGACCCGACCCAAAAGATCGGTCGCCCGCGCCAGTTGTATATCGGTCCGAAGAAGCGTGATTATATCGATGTGCGGCACCGCTGACTTCGCCGCAAAGTCAGGGTGTGCCCCCTACGGGGCGTCCCCGTCCACCGTCGCCATGACGCCGTAAACCTCTGGCCGCCGGTCGCGGAACAGACCCCAGGATGCGCGCAGCGCAGCGATGGCATCCAGATCGACGCTGTGCACCACCAGTTCTTCGCCGTCGCGCGATGCCTTGCCCGCCAGTTGCCCGGTGTGATCGGCGATGAAGGACGATCCGTAAAACGTCACCTCCCGCCCGCCCGGTGCGACCTCGGTGCCGATCCGGTTCGACGCGATCACCGGCATGATGTTGGCCGCCGCATGGCCCCGCATCACCATTTCCCAGTGCGGCTGGCTGTCGTAGCCGGGGCTGGGCGGTTCTGATCCGATAGCGGTGGGATAAAGCAACATTTCCAACCCCATGAGTGCCATTGCCCGCGCGCATTCGGGAAACCACTGATCCCAGCAGATACCCACTCCGATCCGGCCAAATGCCGTCTCCCAGACCTTGAACCCGGTATCGCCGTTCGAGAAATAATACTTCTCTTCGTACCCCGGTCCCTGCGGGATATGGCTTTTGCGGTAGCATCCCATGATGCGCCCATCCGCGTCGACCATGGCCACCGCATTGAAATGTGCCTGCCCCGCGCGTTCAAAGAACGACACCGGCAGCACCACTCCCAATGCGCGCGCGAGGTCTGCGAAGCGCGCAATCAGCGGGTGGCCCTGCATCGGCGCGGCCATGGCAAAGTAATCGGGATGCTGTTCAATGCAGAAATAGGGCGCGGCGAACAGTTCCTGGATCACAATGACCTGCGCACCCCTGGCTGCCGCCTGCCGCACCAGCGCCTCGGCCCGGTCCGCATTGGCGGGCAGATCCCAGCTGCAGGCAAACTGGGTGGCGGCGATGGTGACCTGGCGCATGATAGACCTGTGTCTGTGTGAAGGGCGCCGGGGGTTTTGCACCCCCGGACCCCCGCAGGATATTTATGCCAATGAGAAACGCAACGGGCTATGCGTGCTGCAACCACTGCCAGATGCGCGATGGCGTAAACGGCATATCGACGTGCCGCACCCCCCGTTCGGCCAACGCGTCGCGCACGGCATTCGATACCGCCGCCAACGCCCCGACGGTTCCCGCCTCACCACAGCCCTTCATCCCCAGCGGGTTGCGCGCCGTCGGCGTGGGTTCCGAGGCGAAGCGGATCATCGGCAGGTCATCCGCCCGCGGCATGCCGTAATCCATGAAGCTGCCGGTCAGAAGCTGCCCCTGATCGTCATAGACCGCGTTTTCGGTGACGGCCTGCCCGAACCCCTGGGCCACCCCGCCATGGATCTGCCCCATCACCAGCACCGGCGCGATCAGAGTGCCAAAGTCATCGACGACCGTGTAGCGATCCAGTGTGAGGCCGCCGGTTTCGGGGTCTACCTCCACCTCGCAGATGTGCACGCCGTTGGGATAGCTGCGCCCGCTGATTTCCGTGGTTTGCGCCACATCCGTTAAATCCTGCCGCCCCTTCGCCCGCGCCAGGGCGGCGGCCTCGGCCAGCGTCAGACGGTGGTTGGTGCCCGGCGCGCCAAAGGCCGTATCGGCAAAGGCCACACCCTCCACCCCCCATTCGGCGGCAAGGAAGGCCACAAACCCCGCGACCATCGTTTGCACGGTCGCGCGCGTTGCCGTGCCCTGCACGGTGACCGACCGCGACCCGCCCGTGCCGCCGCCCCTGGCAATGCGGTCACTGTCACCCTGCACGATGCGGATCAGACTTTCGGCAATCCCGGTCTGGTCATGCAGCATCCGGGCATAAACCGTCTCGTGCCCCTGTCCGTTCGACTGCGTGCCGACGTAGAGTGTCGCCCCGCCATCGCCGTCCAGCGTCACCCGCGCGGTTTCATCGGGATCACCCAGGATCGCCTCGACATAGACGCCCAGACCAAGCCCGCGCAGCAGGCCCTTGGCCGCACTCGCGGCCTTGCGCCCAGCAAAGCCCGCCACATCCGCCTCGGTCCGCGCCCGCCCCAGCACGCGGTCGAAATCACCCACGTCGATCACTTCGCCGGTGGCCGTTTCATACGGAAAGCTGCAGATGAAGTTCCGGGCGCGCAGATCGAACGGGTCCACTCCCAGCGCGCGCGCGGCATGGTCCATCGCGCGTTCGATGGTCAGAATAGCCTCGGGCCGCCCCGCACCGCGATAGGCATCCACCGGACACGTGTTGGTATACACCCCCACTGCGCGCAGGCTGGCGGCCTTGATGTCATAGACCCCGGTCAGCACCTTGGCGAAAAGCTCTGACTGGATCGCCTGCCCTTCTTCCGAGTTGTAGGCCCCAAGATTCGATATCAGATCAACATGATAGGCGGTTATCTTCAGATTCTGATCGAAACCCAGTTCCACCTGCGCCACCAGATCGCGCCCGGCGTTGTCGGTCAGCATCCCCTCGCCCCGGTCGGCCATCCAGCGCACGGGGCGACCCAGCGCGCGGGCAGCGGCGGCGATCACCGCATGTTCAGGGTAGACCATCGCCTTCATTCCGAAACCGCCACCGACATCCGGGTTGGTCACCCGCACCGCCTCAACCGGCAGATCCAACTGGCGCGCAAGATCGCGTTTCAGGTTCCACACCCCTTGCCCGTTGACGCAGACATGCAGCCGCCCGTCGGCCCATTCGGCATAGGCCCCGCGCGTTTCCAGCGCATTCGCCATCACCCGGTTATGCACGACTTCGACCGTTACCCGATGGGCAGCGGCCTCTAACGCGGCCCCGACGGCGGCAAAATCTCCGATGCCATAATCATAAGCGCAGTTGGCCGGGGCCACTGCATGAATGGGCTCTCCGCCCAAAGCGCGGTGCAGCCAGACCGGAAGATCGTCAATCTCCAGCGTCACCGCTTCGAGCGCGTCACGCGCGGCCTCTGCCGTGTCGGCCACCACCACCGCAACCGCCTCGCCCGCGTACCGCACCACGTCGCGCGCCAGCACCGGGCGCTCAGGCGTGGCCCCCATGCTGCCATCACGGTTGGTCACCGGCGTCTGGCGCATGGCGAGACTTACCCCCATCGCCGCCAGATCGTCTGCGGCCAGCACCAGATGGACCCCCGGCATCGCACGCGCGCTGCCAAGGTCAAGATGTGTGATCCGCCCATGCGCCACAGATGCGCGCAGGAAGCCCGCATAAAGCGCGCCAACCGGCACGATGTCATCGACGAACCGCCCCTGCCCGGTCAGGAACCGCACATCCTCGCGCCGCAGCATGGGTTGCGCTGCACCAAATTTCGGTCGTTCCATGCCATTCCCCTATTCCAACCCGGAAATAACTACGCCCCCGGCGGGGATTGTCCAGCCGGAGGCGCAAGGGAATGTCGGAATGCCTACAGTTTGGTCGACAGCACCGTTGCCAGTTGCAGATCACCAAAGCCATTGAAGCGGGTGTTGGTCGCCACCGAATAGGCCCCGAAACCGTGGAAGATCAGGTAATCATCTTCCGCGATATCGCCCGCCAGCATCACCTCACCCGGCAGACGGTCTACCGAATCGCAGGTGGGGCCAAAGATGATGCGCGGCTGCAACTCGCCTGTGCGTACCTGTCCGACGGGCGTCATCACGGTGGTCCGGTCAATCACGCCGATCAGCATCAGTTCGTTCAACGCGCCGTAGACGCCATCGTTCAGAAACACATGCGCATCATCCCGCACCGCCTTCACCCGGTCGGCCAGAACAAAGGCATCGCCGCACAGCCCCCGGCCCGGCTCGCAGATCAGCGCAGGGCGCGCGTCACCGAACGCTTCGGTCGCCACCCGGTCGATCAGGGCGAATGTCGCCTCCAGCTGCGGCAGAACGCCGTTCAGGCGATGCGAGGGAAAGCCGCCGCCCACGTTCAGCCGGACAATCGTCACACCCGCATCGGTGGCGATATCGGCTGCGGCACGGATATAGGCTTCCCACGCCGCAGGGTCGGTGCATTGCGTGCCGGGGTGAAAACACAGCGAGGGCACAAAGCCCGCATCCGCGACCCGCGCCAGCAACACCGCCGCCAGTTCCACCGTCGCGCCGAACTTGGCACCAAAGTTATAGGCAGCCCCCGACACCGGCAACTTGAACCGCACCGCAATCTCGCGTCCCGCAGGCACCAGGGCGATCAGCTTTTCCAGCTCGGACGCCGAATCCACCGAATAGCTGTCCACGTTATGCGCCACGGCAAAGGCAATCTCGTGGCGCGCGCGCACCGGATTGTTGTAATGCAGGGCGGCATCCGGCACCAACCGGCGGATCAGGGCAATCTCGAACGGGGATGCGACATCAAACCCGCGCACACCGGCGGCGGCCAGGTTTTCGATCACTTCCTCACCGGGATTCGATTTGACCGCATAGGTCACAAGGCCCGGAAAGCCGTCCATGAAACGTTTCGCCTGCGCCTGCAACGCGTGAGGTGCGAAAAACAGCACCGGATTGTCCGGCTGCATGGTGCGAAGGTATTCGGTCGGGTTGGTCCATATCGTCTTTGACAGTCCCATCGGCGTGATCCTTTCGGCCAACAAGACGCAAGCCGTTCCCGTTTGCCTCAGCGAAACGAGGGGCACCTGCGTGGTTTTTTCCAACCAGGCCAGGTGCGTATGAACCGCCCTTTTCCTGCAACTAAGGAGGCTGCATATGGGGCACATTTTCACCAGACAAAAGTACAGAATTGCTGTAGAGACGCATTAAATTGCAGCGTGAGGCGCGTAAAATTGATGGATGAACTTGATCGCAGCATGATTGCCCTTCTTGCGGCGGATGCGCGTATGTCGCTCTCCACGCTGGCGCGGCGACTAAAGGTTGCACGGTCCACCGTTCAGACCCGGCTGGAACGGCTGGAAACCAGCGGCATGATCGCCGGCTATACCGTAAAGCTGGGCGAAGCGGCCAAGGAAGGCCGCCTGCGCGCGACGGTACTGGTGGCGATCGAACCGCGCGCGCAGGCCGGCATCCTGATCCGGCTCAAGGGCATTCCAGAGGTGGAAAAGGTATACACCACTTCGGGCCGCTTTGACCTGCTGCTGCAAATCGCCGCCCCCAACACGCGCAGCCTTGACGAGGTGCTGGATCAGATCGGCGCCATGACCGGGACCAAATCTTCCGAAAGCATGATCCATCTGTCCACCCGCATCGACCGTGCACTTTAAGACAGTGGCAGCGATCGCTCCAGCATGGCACCGCGGCCCGGCCCTGCATGTCGTGTCACCGACATGGAGTATCACCCACATGGCGTATCACCGGGCCACGCACCACCGTCAGGGCCGCCGCTGCCACCACCGCCGCGTCGCCCGCCGGACCCTTTGTGCAGGCACACATGCGTGTCCGCCTGATCTGATGCTTTCCCTTCCCCCTTGACCGCGTTAAAACGCCCGCGACCAGGGGGATCACTCACAATGCCGATGGAAAAGACCTTCAACGCCGCCGATGCAGAAGCCCGGATTTCAAAGGCCTGGATCGACAGCAAAGCTTTCGCCGCCGGGGCCAATGCGAAACCCGGCGCAGAAGCCTTTTCCATCATGCTGCCCCCGCCCAACGTGACGGGCACGCTGCACATGGGCCACGCCTTCAACCACACGCTGATGGATATTCTGACGCGCTGGCACCGGATGCGCGGGTTTGACACGCTGTGGCAGCCCGGCCTCGATCACGCCGGCATCGCCACGCAAATGGTCGTGGAACGTGAGCTTGCGCGCACCCAGCAACCCGACCGCCGCACGCTTGGGCGCGAGAAGTTCCTGGAAAAGGTCTGGGAGTGGAAAGAACAATCCGGCGGCACCATCGTCAACCAGATGCAGCGCCTTGGCGACAGCTGCGACTGGGACCGCAACGCCTTTACCATGTCGGGCAATTTTCCCGATGCGGTGACCAAAGTCTTTGTCGATATGTACACCAAGGACCTGATCTATCGCGGCAAGCGCCTCGTCAACTGGGACCCCCACTTTGAAACCGCGATTTCCGATCTTGAGGTCGAAAATATCGAGGTCGCAGGCCACATGTGGCACTTCAGATACCCCCTGGCAGGCGGCGAAACCTATGAATACGTCGAGAAAGACACCGACGGTAACGTGACGCTGCGCGAGGTGCGGGATTACATTTCCATCGCCACCACCCGTCCCGAAACCATGCTCGGCGACGGGGCGGTTGCAGTTCACCCATCAGACGAACGTTATGCGCCAATCATCGGAAAATTCTGTGAAATTCCGGTTGGACCAAAAGCCGGGCGCCGTCTGATTCCGATCATCACCGACGAATACCCCGATCCGAATTTCGGCTCCGGTGCCGTCAAGATCACCGGCGCGCACGACTTTAACGACTACGGCGTTGCCATGCGCAACAACATCCCTCTGTTTGCCCTGATGGACACCAGGGGCACGATGCGCGCCGATGACGCGCCTGACAACATGGTGCCGTTGAAATACCGTGGACTGGACCGGTTCGACTGCCGAAAAATGGTTGTGGCCGATATCACCGCCGAAGGGCTGGCGGTCATGATCGCCAACCCGGCGGCGATGGCGGGGGCAACCCCGCCACCCACCGACGATACTCCCGCCACCATCCCTTTCGTCGAACCCAAAAAGATCATGCAGCCCTTCGGCGACCGCTCCAAAGTGGTCATCGAGCCGATGCTGACCGACCAGTGGTTCGTCGACACCGCAAAGATCGTGCAGCCTGCCATTGATGCGGTCCGCAACGGCGACACCGTGATCCTGCCGGAGCGGGATGCGAAAACCTATTTCCATTGGCTGGAGAATATCGAGCCGTGGTGCATTTCCCGCCAACTGTGGTGGGGGCATCAGATTCCGGTGTGGTATGGCCTGCAACTGAATGCCGCGGATTTCACCGACGATGAAGGCGACAACGCCCTCGATCAGGTCGAAATCCTGCGCATTCTCGGCGACGGTGGCCATGTCGACCGCGACGCACGCCATCATTGTGCCGCCGATCTGCATGCCGTCAGCGAACACTTCCGCGACGATCTGGCCGGCCTGCCGCATCCGCTGAATGCATCGCGCATTGTCGTCGTTGCCGATCGCCATGCCGCTGTCGCGGCCCTGGCAGCCTCACTCGCCGACTACACGCTCAGCCAGGATCCGACGCATCTTCTCTATCCGGTGTGGCGCGACCCCGACGTTCTCGACACGTGGTTCTCCTCTGGCCTGTGGCCCATCGGCACCCTCGGCTGGCCCGGGCACACACCGGAACTGCAACGCTATTTTCCCAGTTCAGCCCTTGTCACCGGGTTTGACATCATCTTCTTCTGGGTCGCCCGGATGATGATGATGCAACTGGCCGTGGTGGACCAGGTCCCCTTCAGGACCGTCTACGTCCACGCCCTTGTCCG
>JAYSSN010000478.1:0-2555 GCA_043720555.1 Rhodobacterales bacterium
AGGTCCGCCAGCCGTGCAGGTTCGCGGGTATCGGACACCGCGGACAGCGCCTCTTCGGGAATGTTCTTCTTGATTTTGGCGTAACGCTCGAACTCGTCACCCACCGCACGCACCAGCGCATCGACCGAGGGCTGGTCGCCCATCGTTTCCGACAGTGTCATGGCATGTGCTTCAAAGAAGTTCGGGTTCGGCACGAATTCGGTGATCTTCACCCGCGCGCGGCCTTCGACCAGCACCTTGACGGTGCCATCGGGCAATTTCAGCAGTTGCAGTACATTCGCCAACACGCCCACGCGGTAGATGCCATCGGTCGCGGGGTCATCGACCGTCGGGTCGATTTGCGATGACAACAGGATCTGCTTGTCGTCCTGCATCACCTCTTCCAATGCCCGCACCGATTTTTCGCGGCCCACGAACAGGGGCACGATCATGTGCGGAAATACGACGATGTCGCGCAAGGGAAGGACGGGGTAGCTTTGCGAGAGTTGTTCGCTCATGACGCTTCCTTCAGTTCGGCGGAAGGTCTGGCCCCGGTCATCGGCGGCACAAAGTCCTTCCCCATAGCCTGTGTTATCTGGTGTCGGCGCATGGGGGTGTCAACCACCCCTAGGTTTCCATCCGGTTAAGCCTCATCATGCCCCCACCCATGGCCGCCTGCAAGCAAACAATGCGGTGCATTGTTCAGGTCACAGGGCCGGTCCGACCCGGCGTGCCTGCCCTAATTTCGCCACAATCTCGCAACAATCCTGCCACCATGGGTGAAGGGCCGCATCAGATGGCTCGCCCTCTGGTCGAGCAGGCCAATGACAACATTGTCGTTTTACGCGCGAGGTGTGAACCTTAGCGCCTCTAACAGCTACATAAACGTCCGGCCCCTGTCGCAGGTGCCGGTAACGGAACTGACATTTTCGCAGACAGCAGGACCGCTCAGTTTCACCTACAACAACGGGTTGCCCGACCCCGACACGATGCTGACCATCGGGTCTGTGACGATGTCGTTCACGGTAAATTTCTCGGGCAATCTTCCGAATAGTCAAAAGTTTGCCAAAGTGAACGGGCAAGATCTGCGGGGCGCCCAGATCGTTGTCATCACGGCGGCTAACGGCACGCGGTATGTATTTCTGTCCGACCCCGACGCGTCCTTCCTGACGATGCTCGACTTCCCCGATGGCGCAGCACCGCTGTCGAACTACACGACATCGGGCCCGCCCCTGCTGATCTGCTTTGCCAAGGGAACATGGATTGAAACGCCATTTGGCGAACGCAAGGTTGAAACCCTTCAACCCGGCGACCTGGTGCGCAATGTCACAGGACAAGCCGTGCGCCTGCGCTGGGTAGCGCACCGCACGCTTTCGACTGACGATCTTGCACAGTGGCCGGAGCTTTGCCCGATTCGCATTCCTGCCAACCATTTTGGCCGCGGCCTGCCGCATCGCCCGCTGCGCATCTCGCCCCAGCACCGGCTGGCACTGTCAGGCTGGCAGGTCGAACTGATGTTCGGCGTCGACGACATACTGGTGCCGGCCAAGCATCTGCTCGGCCGTGGCATCACGCAAGAGACGGCCGAAAAAGGGGTCGACTATTATCATCTGCTGTTCGATCAGCATGAGATCGTGCTGTCCAACGGCCTGCCGTCGGAAAGCTATCAGCCCAGCGCTGATACTGTCGACGCGATGGAGGACAGCATCCGCGCTGAATTCGCCGCCCTGTTCGGTCAGGAGGCCCAGATTGCCCTGATGACCCGCCCTGACGCCTGCGTGTCCTTGCGCGCGCATGAGGGGCGGGCGCTGGCGCGCGCGCTGGCCGCTTAAAGCGCCGCGATATCGCCCTCGGCCCGCCGTATGTGAAAATCGGCGACGAACGCGGCCAGCCGCCCGGCCGCAATCGCATCACGCAGTCCCTGCATCAGCACCTGATAGTAGTGCAGGTTGTGCCATGTCAGCAGCATGCCCGAGATCATTTCCTGCGCCTTGAATACATGGTGCAGATAGGCGCGGGAATAGCTGCGGCAGCAGGGGCAGGCGCAGGTTTCATCCAACGGGCGCGGATCATCCTGATGCCGCGCGTTCTTGATGTTGACCTGCCCGCGCGCGGTCCAGGCCTGCCCGGTACGCCCCGACCGCGAGGGCAGCACGCAATCCATCATGTCGATGCCCCGCTCGACCGCGCCCACGATATCATCCGGCTTTCCCACCCCCATCAGGTAGCGCGGCTTGTCGGCGGGCAGCATGTCTGGCGCATAGTCGAGCACGGCAAACATCGCCTCCTGCCCCTCGCCCACCGCCAGGCCCCCGACGGCATAGCCGTCAAAACCGATGCCCGTCAGCGCCGCAGCACTTTCTTCGCGCAGTGCGTGCGTCACACCACCTTGCATGATGCCAAACAGCGCGTGCCCCGGACGGTCCCCGAACGCGTCCCGCGACCGTTGCGCCCAGCGCATCGACAGCCGCATCGATGCGGCGACCTGCGCATCCGTGGCGGGCAAGGCCGGGCATTCATCAAACGCCATCACGATATCAGAGCCAAGCAGCGCCTGAATCGCCATGCTCCGCTCG
>JAYSSN010000479.1:0-2550 GCA_043720555.1 Rhodobacterales bacterium
ACGCGGATGCAACCGGGAATTGGCGTGACGGTGATCGAGCGTGATCCGTCCTATGCCCAAGCAGCGACGGCCCTGTCGGTGGCATCGGTGCGGCAGCAGTTCTCGACCGAGGTGAATGTGAAGATCAGCCGGTTTGGCGTTGATTTCATTCGTCACTTTCAGGACCGGCTTGGCATCGACGTGGGTGTGCCGTCACTTGGTCTGCGTGAGAATGGCTATTTGTTCGTCACCGGGCAGCCTGACGCGGCCGCGCTGATGGCAGAGCTGGCCGCGATGCAGCGGGGTCTGGGCGCCGCGACGACTGTTCTCGATGCGGCGGGGATTGCGGCGCGCTTTCCTTGGCTGAACACCGACGATCTGGTGGCAGGATCGTTTGGGCCGCGTGACGAGGGGTGGTTTGACAACATGGGGTTGCTTGCCGGGTTCAAAACCGCGGCAAAGGCGCAAGGCGCGCGCTTCCTGACCGATGAGGTAACAGGGATTTCCGTTGTATCGGGCAGGGTTACCGGTGTGTTACTGGCGAAAGGCGGCGTGTTGGCCTGTACACACGCGGTGAATGCGGCGGGAACGCGGGGGGCCGCCGTGGCGCGGATGGTGGGGTTCGATCTCGCGGTCGAGCCACGCAAGCGGACGGTATTCGTGATCGATGCGCCGCATGCACGGCACCCGGATGCGCCTTTGTTGATCGATGCGGGGTTTTACCTGCGGCCCGAGGACAAGCATTGGATCACAGCAACAGTACCTTCGGACGATCACGCCTGCGATATCAATGATTTCGACCCCGATCTACATCTGTTTGAGGACGTGATCTGGGAGCAGCTTTATCACCGCGCGCCGGGGTTTGATGCGGTCAAGGTCGTGCGCCACTGGGTTGGGCACTACGACTATAACACATTGGATCAAAACGCTGTTCTGGGTCCGCACCCCGCCGTGGACGGTTTCTGGTTCATGAACGGCTTTTCGGGCCACGGCCTGCAGCAATCGCCCGCCGTGGGGCGTGGTGTGGCCGAGTTTATCCTGCATGGCGGGTGGCAAACGATATACATGGGCGATCTCGGGGTCCAGCGGATGACCGAAATGCGCGCTTTTCGCGAGCGGGCCATCGTCTGAAGCCGAACATCAGTAACGCGCAAGCCACGGCGCAAGTGCCGCGTGGGCGTCAAAGGCCAAGGCGGGGCCAAGGTCGGCCACGGGCGTCGTGCGGTAGCCGCCGGTGAACAGCGCGAAGGGCAGGGGGGTCGCCTGCGCGGTTTCGGCATCAACCTCGCTGTCACCGACAAAGACCGCAGCACCGCCCCCGATCAGCGCGTGGGCGTGGCGCAACGGGGCGGGGTCGGGCTTGCGTTGCGGCAGGGTGTCACCGCCAACAATGACGGCGAAGTGCCCGAGCAGACCAAAATGCGCCAGCACAGCGCGCGTTGGCGCCGCGGGTTTGTTGGTGCAGATGCCCATCGGATGGCCGCGCATCGCAAGCGTCTGCAGCATGGCGGGCACGCCGGGGTAAAGCGTGGTCAGCGCAAAGCGGGTTTCGTAATCTGCAAGAAAAAAGGCGATCAATCGCTGATGCTGCGGGCCAGAGCCAGCCAGACCCTGCGCCATGAGGCATCGTGCCAGCAACACGCCGACGCCGTTGCCGATGAAGGATTTCACCTGCGGAAATGTCAGTTCTGACAACCCTTCGGTTGCCATCGCGCGGTTGGCAGCGGCGTGGATTTCGGGTGCGGAATCAATCAGCGTACCGTCCAGGTCGAACAGGACGGCAACCGGGCGATCAGCCACGCGCGGCATCCCGCAAGGCCCGGATGTTCGCGCCGTAAGGTGCCGGATTTCCAACCGAGCCACCCCTGAAGATGGCAGCACCTGCCACCAGCACGTCGGCACCGGCCTGCACCAGGGCTGCGGCGTTTTCGGCGCTTACACCACCGTCGATTTCCAGATGAACCGGCCGATCACCGATCATGGCACGTAAAGAACGCACCTTATCCATTTGTGATACAATGAATTTCTGCCCGCCAAAGCCGGGGTTCACAGTCATGACGCAGATCAGGTCGATCTGGTCCAGAAGGTACCGCACTGCGTCGGTACCGGTGCCGGGATTGATTGCAAGGCCAGCCTTTTTTCCATGGGCGCGAATGGCTTGCAAGGTGCGGTGAATGTGCGGTCCGGACTCGAGATGCACAGTGATGTTATCGGCGCCGGCATCAGCAAAGGCCGCGATATACGCATCAACCGGGGCCACCATCAGATGCACATCCATGGTGCCTTGAATGTGTGGGCGCAGGGCTGCGCACATCTGCGGACCAAAGGTGATGTTGGGGACGAAATGGCCATCCATCACGTCAACATGCACCCAATCAGCGCCTTGCGCTTCAATTGCGCGACATTCGGCACCAAACGCCGCAAAATCAGCAGCAAGTATTGAGGGTGCGATCTTGATGGAACGGTCAAAGGTCATGGACAGACTCCCTCAGGTGCCGCAGGGATAGTCGGGGCTTGGTTCAAGGTCCAGACAGTGTTTATATTACATAATACTGATTATCGGATATATGC
>JAYSSN010000480.1:0-6308 GCA_043720555.1 Rhodobacterales bacterium
TCCCTGCGCGCGGATCGCGGTGGAAGATGATCCATCCAGCGGCAGGTTCATAAAGCACCACGCGGGCGGGCGGCGCTGGCCAATGCCTTCACCCAGCGCCACCCGGTCGACCCGGAACGCGCGCGCCGCAACGCTCAACCGTGCAGCCACCCCGGCACCGGGGCGCGCCAGCACGCCCACCGGCACGGCGCGCAGAATATCGCGCCAGCGGTCCCAGCGGTGGAAATGCACCAGATTGTCCGACCCCATCAGCCAGACAAACCGCACGCCCGGATAAATGCGCTGCAACGCAGCGACCGTATCCGCCGTGGCACGTGTGCCCAGCTGGGCCTCCAGCCCCGTCACCACCACCCGCGGGTCCTGCATCAGCGCCTGCGCATGGCCGATCCGCGCCGCCATCGGCGCCGGCTGCCGCGCCTTCAGCGGATTGCCGGGACTGACCAGCCACCACACCCGGTCCAGCCGCATGCCGCGCAACGCCGCTTTCGTGATATGCACATGCCCGCCATGTGCGGGGTCAAACGACCCGCCCAACAGGCCCACGACCATGCCCCGTGTCGCGATGGGAAACCCTTGGCGCATCAAAACCTCTGCTCACGGCGTGCCTTTGTTTCGTGCAGCCCGCCCGGTGTCAACCGGACGGCACCGCGCGGTGGCAGCACGGCACGCCTGACCACCGTCAGTGACGCCGCCCCCGCCCCGTTGCAACGCGCGGTCCGCCCCGCTAGAAGCGCGCCAACACCTTTCGCCGACAAGGAGCACCCCCATGGCCAGCTATCAGTACGTCTATCACATGGAAGGCGTCTCCAAAACGTACCCCGGCGGCAAGAAGTGCTTTGAAAACATCCACCTGAACTTTCTGCCGGGTGTGAAGATCGGCGTTGTCGGGGTAAACGGGTCGGGAAAATCCACGCTGTTGCGGATCATGGCCGGCACCGACACCGATTTCAAAGGCGAGGCATGGGCCGCCAAAGGGGCCAAAGTCGGCTATCTGGCGCAGGAACCCCACCTTGACCCGACGCTGGATGTGAAGGGCAACGTGATGCTCGGCGTGGCCAAACAGACCGCGATCCTGGAGCGTTACAACGACCTTGCGATGAACTACTCGGACGACACCGCCGACGAGATGGCCGCCCTGCAAGACCAGATCGACGCCCAGAACCTGTGGGAGCTGGAGGCGACCGTGGGCGTCGCGATGGATGCACTGCGCTGCCCGCCCGATGACGCGGATGTCGAGACGCTTTCAGGCGGTGAACGCCGCCGCGTTGCCTTGTGCAAATTGCTGCTCGAAGCGCCCGACATGCTGCTGCTCGACGAACCGACCAACCACCTTGATGCCGAATCGATCGCATGGCTGCAAAAGCACCTGATCGCCTACAAGGGTACCATCCTGATCGTTACCCACGACCGCTATTTCCTGGATGACATCACGTCGTGGATTCTCGAACTCGACCGTGGCCGCGGCATTCCCTACGAGGGAAACTATACCGCGTGGCTTGAACAAAAAGCCAAACGGATGATGCAGGAAGCGCGCGAGGATAAATCCAAGCAGAAAGTGCTGGAGAAAGAACTGGAATGGATTCGCTCGGGCGCCAAAGCCCGTCAGGCGAAATCCAAGGCCCGTATCTCCAAATACAACGAGATGGCCGGCCAGACCGTGCGCGAACGCTCATCCGTGTCCCAGATCATCATCCCCAACGGCGAACGTCTGGGCAACAAGGTGATCGAGGTCGTTGGCCTGAAGAAACACATGGGCGACAAACTTCTGATCGAAGACCTGACCTTCACCGTCCCGCCCGGTGCCATCGTTGGCGTCATCGGCCCCAACGGCGCCGGCAAATCCACCCTGTTCCGCATGATAACCGGAACCGAAACGCCGGACGAAGGCACGATCACCCTTGGCGACACCGTGCAGTTGTCCTATGTCGATCAGTCTCGCGACGCTTTGGACCCCGCAAAGACCGCGTGGGAAGAAATCTCCGGCGGCTCCGAAGTCATCCACCTTGGCGACCTCGAAATGAACTCCCGCGTCTACGCCGGGGCCTTCAACTTCAAGGGCACGGACCAGCAGAAGAAGGTCGGCCTGCTGTCAGGCGGCGAGCGCAACCGCGTGCACATGGCGAAGCTTCTCCGCTCGGGCGGCAACGTGCTGCTGCTCGACGAACCGACCAACGATCTGGACGTGGAGACCCTGCAAGCCCTGGAGGCCGCCATCGAAGACTTCGCCGGCTGCGCCATCATCATCAGCCACGACCGCTTTTTCCTTGACCGGCTCTGCACGCATATCCTCGCGTTCGAGGGCGACGCGCATGTGGAATGGTTCGAGGGCAACTTCGAGGCTTATGAAGAGGACAAGGTCCGCCGTCTGGGGCCGGACAGTATCGAGCCGAAGCGGGTGAAGTATAAGCGGTTTAGCAGGTGAATGTTTACTGTCGTCTTCGATGAATCCGGCGATGTTGGCGTGACGGAAGTCAAGCCGGACCCAAGTTAAGATCCAACACAATACCTTTGCGCTTGTGCAACTATATTTCGCAACATGAACCGCCGCTGTCATACCGCGCGCATCCCCGCTTGATCCACATCAACGCCCCCGCCTCATCTTCGTGCAACTCTTTCCCGATCCAACCGGAACCGGAGGCCCCCAATGTCCAACCCTGAAACCGTCCTGAAAGAGCCCGCCGTACCGCCACACACGAAACGCACCTGGACCCAGGAGATCGAGGTCGCCGGGGATCAGCTCGTCGGCTCCATCAAGCGCCTCGCCGCAGAGGGCCAGGTCAAGCGCATCCGTATTACCGAACCTGACGGGGATCTGCTGGTCGAAGTGCCACTGACCATCGGCGCGATTGCCGGGGGTGCGGTGGTCATCGCAGCCCCGCTGCTGGCGCTGATCGGCGCGCTTGCTGCCTTCATGACACGCGTCAAGATCGAGGTTGTCCGCAGCGGGGCCGACGACACACCCACGACATAGGGGCAATCACAGCCACTCGGGCATCGCAGCGCGCCCTGCGGGCAGACCTTCGCCCCTCTGGACCTGCGGCGGGCGGGTGGTCCCACGCCGATGCACGGAACGCCCATGCGCCCACGACCCGCCGCAGGGAACCAATCACCCCATGGCGCGTTTCACCACATCGGGCCGCCCCGGCCCCAACTGAAAGGCGCGATATGTCGATCGGCACCATCCTTCTCATCATTCTCGTGCTTGCTCTCGTCGGCGCCTTGCCGACCTGGGGCCACTCACGGTCCTGGGGTTATGGCCCGTCCGGCGGCCTCGGGCTTTTGGTGGTTATCTTGCTGATCCTTGTCCTGATGGGCCGGATCTAAGCATCACACGCCTGCCCGCGCGCGCCACTCCGCAGCAGTGCCCGCGGTGCGTGACGCTCTACAGTCTGCGGCGCAGTCGGTGCAACACCGCCCCTGTCAAACGGCCATTTGCGCCGTTTTGCGTGGCCTGACCGTAAATCACCGGCCGCCGCTGCACCGGAACCATCCCCCGCGCCCGGCGTTAATCTTCACAAACTATCCCGGAGGGTATCATGAAGGGTATTGCGGCGTGGGCGATCGGAATTCCGATTCCGATTATCATCATCCTTTATCTGTTCGACGTGTTCTGACCGCAGATCAGCCCGTCGCGCACGTGTCGACACACGCCGCAAAACGAAAACAGCCCCGCGCTTGCGCGCAGGGCCGTATTGCGTGGATGTAGCTGCACGCGCTTCCCCCGGCCGTCGCCGCAGCCCCCTGCGGCGGTGACGGATCATCCCAGCATCAGAACCGACTGACGACCACCACGGGTGGACATGAATACGACATTTTCGTGGCGGCTTGCCGACCGGAAACGTACGCCGTACCCTGCATCCGCGGGGTTCGCGCGGCCTTTTGTGTCGATTGCGGACAGTGCAGCGATACGACCTTGACGGGCTTTCTGCATGAAATCAGACACTTGTGTTACTCCTCTGGGATTTACTGTTTGCTTCGTTGTTTCGCCACATTTGCGGCTTGAATTCAACATTGTTCCCGGTCTGTGTCGGAAACTGGGCAACAAAGCGTGTGAATCTTGGCAAACCAAAGGTCATTTCGTGGCAACCAATGGTTGAGTGAACTCTGCTATAGGTTGCATTCGTGCATCGCCCCCCAAACCCTTGTACTTTGGTATCTTGGGCGCCTGACATGACAGGCCAGCGGCGCCACGCCTTCCGGTCCGATTCGACGGCAGCGCAGACGCACCTTTCCGGATGCAAAACGGTCGGCCACCTGTACCGGCCCGCGCACATCCTGAGGCACCAGTGACAATTTCCCGATCCGCGGAATTTTCTTGATCTTGCGAAAATCCGTGGCGATATAAATAATTGCGACGTTAACTTTCTCGACCACTGTCTCAGCCGAAATGGCCACAGCACTCGATACCAAGCTGACGGGGCCAAGCCGCCGCACCCCCGCGGGCGGCACTACTGCAAGGAGACTTCACGATGGCCAAGGGCACCGTGAAATGGTTCAACGAGACAAAAGGTTACGGGTTCATTGCGCCGGAAGGCGGCAAGAAGGACGTGTTTGTGCACATCACCGCACTGGAGCGCGCAGGTCTGCGTTCGCTCAAGGATGGCCAGCCGGTCACTTTTGATATCGAAGCGGGGCGTGACGGGCGCGAGTCGGTCGTCAATCTGGCACTCGCCTGATTGGTGATCCACGTCGGGCACCGCCCGAAAATGCGGGGGCGGGCGTCAGGGTGAATGCTGGAAAACAAACGGCGCGCCGTGACGCGGCGCGCATGACTGTCCGCTCAGGCCGCGTCCCACAGCATCCGCTCGCGCAGCGCATGTTCAAACCCGACGCGCAGCGACACTGACGACAACGGCGCGCGCAGGCGCACGGGCCGGTCAATATCTTCGGGAAACGATTGTTCGGTACAGCCGCCGCCAACGATGATGACCGGCATGCGCGGAAAGGCACCTTTCAGCAGACCGCAGATCCGTTGTGCTTCGCTTGCGTCGCGCAGACCATCGGCATCGATTACAAACAAGCCATAGCCCTGCGGGTCGTCCATCACCGCGCTCAGCGCCATAAAGCCTTCGGTTTCCGCCTCGACCGATCCGCCCAACCGGGCCAGCTTGTCCGCAATCGCACTGCCCACAGCGGCCCCCGCCAGCATAACACGCAGCCCACGCCCAACCAGCGTTGCGGGAACATACTCTATCGGACGGAACACCTGCATGGCCTCACCTTGAACTTTTCTACCTTGCCTGAAGGATTGCTCAGCACTGCGGCGAAAATGAGGATAATTGGGGGTATTTCTCCTGCGCCCTTGCCGCAATCCGCGCGTATTCTGTACCATTGTCACCGCCCCGCACTTGCACCACAGTCCGGACCAGAGCAGACGACTGACGGGGTTCATCATGCGTGCGCCAGATTACCAAAGCCTTATTGACGCCCCGACATGGGCCTTCATCCATGCGACGAACGCCGCTTACCCCGCCGATCCCGACACCCTGACCATCGCCGATCAACGCGCGAACTATGACGGGATGTGCCGCCTCTTTCATCGCGCATATCCGCACGGGATCGTCGCCACCGACAAGCCGATTGACGACGTGCCCTGCCGCCACTTTGCCGGGGCCGGGGCCGCCGTAATCTATCTGCATGGGGGCAGCTTCATGCTGGGCGGCCTGCACAGCCATGATGATATCTGCGCGGAAATCCGCGCTGCGACCGGCTTTCATGTCTTTGCCGTCGATTATCGCCTGTCACCCGAGCACCGACACCCGGCCGCGTTCCACGACGCGCTGGCTGTCACACGCGCTGTGCAGGACATGGGCATGCCCGTCATTCTTGTCGGTGACAGCGCGGGCGGCAACCTCGCCGCCGCCGTGTCGCACCATTTGCGCGGTCGCGTCGCAGGTCAGGTGCTGATCTACCCGGGCCTTGGGGGCGATATGGACAAGGGCAGCTACCTGATCCACGCCGAGGCGCCGATGCTGACCCGCGATGATGTGCTGTCCTATCGGGATATTCGTCAGGCAAGACCGGGCGATCCGTCTGCTGCGCCTCTGCAGGACACTGATTTCACGCGCCTTCCCCCCACCCTTGCCATCAGCGCCGAATGTGACCCGCTGGCCGATGACGCCCGCGACTATGCCGCAGCCATCACCGCCGCTGGCGGGCAGGCGCAATGGGTGCAGGAATCGGGCCTCGTCCATGGCTACCTGCGCGCACGCCACAGCGTGCCCCGCGCGAAGGCCAGCTTTGACCGCATCACCGCCGCCATTGCGGCCATGGGAAAGGACGTACCATGAACGCCGCCTTGCCAAATC
>JAYSSN010000481.1:0-6304 GCA_043720555.1 Rhodobacterales bacterium
TCCCAGCACGGCAAGGTCGAAGTCGGACAGGTACAGCGCCTGCCCGCCCACACCCGCCGCGGCGCGGATCGCCGGGGCACAGGCTGGCTTGGTGCGCAGCATCCAGCCCGCGCCCACCCGTGCCACCTCATAGGGACGGCCCTCCAGATCAACTACCAGGTCCTCGATCAGCAGATCGACCGATGCCCCCTGCCCCACCACATTGGCCAGATCGTCGCGCGGAACCGGCGTGGCACTGGCAAAGAGTACCGCCTCGATCCGGCGCATCCATTCCCGCCAGCACAGCTCCGGCGACAGATCAACCAGTTCGCGGTCCAGTTCCGGCGCCTCGCGCTTGTCGCGTGCCGTGGTCAGACCCCGTACAGGCCGAACGAGTCCCGCCCGGTCAACTCGCGCACCGCGCTCAAATTCACCAGCCGGTCGCACAGCCGTCGCGCCGCCCGATCCGACATGAACGCGGCCAAGGCCGCTGGTGCCATCGCATCGCGCGACAGGAACAGATCGACCGCCCGCGCCGCAACCCTTGCCCGCAGCTTCGGCACTACCGCTTTCAACCGCGCCGCCGCCCGCGACAGCCCGGTGACAAGCCTGCCGCAACGCATCCCCCGCAACCGCAGGTCACGCGGCTTCAAGCCAAGGGACGTGAGTGGCAGGATGTGTTCCAAGCCCATGGGTTTCGCCGGCACCGCATCGGCCAGGATCAGCGCCATCGTCTCGGCGCGCGGAATGTCCGCCAGCACGGCCTCGATCATCCCCACCGCCCGGTCCACCGGGTTGCACACACCGCATCCCAGGAGAGGGCGATCCGCTCGGCAGACACCCTGTCCTTCGCGTTGCCCAGATGTGCAACCGAGATCGGGCGCGCCACTGCGCGGGACCATTGTCGCAGGATCCTTCCCGCCAGGCCCGGATCGTCGCCAGGGCGCGTCAGATGCAGCGCATCGCGCAACGCGGCCTGGCCCTTCCGCCGCCCCGAGAATCCCATGCAAACCTCGGCCGCCACCAACGCCAGCCGATCGCGCCACAGCGCCTGCGGTACAGCCGCCTGCAGGGCCGCGCCATGCAGATGCGCCAGCGCCGCCCCGGACCGAAAGGCCGCATCCTCAAGGCTTTCCGAAAACGCTACCGTGATCCAGCCCTGCAAGGCGCCCAAGGGGGCGGGGCCGTCGGTGGGTTCGGGGCGGGTTCTCATCATAACACAACGCCAATTCGCCACGGCGCTTTATGCCAGAATTATCTGATGGTACCGCCGCCTTGTTGGCGTTGTCTTTATGTCCAATAAGGCATTATCGGACCTAAGATGAATATACTCAGCGGTATGCAGGAAATGCCCGAGACATCGCCTTCAGCACACCCGGAACGCCCTGATCTCCATGAAGGAGACGAGAGCGTCGGGCCGAACCGCAACGACCTCGCCCTACCCGCCCATGTTGCAGGGTCCGGTACGCTGGACCGGCTGGTCGAAACCGCGCGGAACTATGCGCGGCACGCGGTCTCGGAGAACACTCTGAAGGTTTGTGCGAAGAACTGGGCTCACTTCGCGTGCTGGTGCCGGATGCGTGGGGCAGACCCCCTGCCCCCGTCGCCCCAGTTGATCGGCCTCTACATCGCCGATCTGGCGGCCCCCTCAGGAAAGGCACCTGCCCTCGCGTTCGCATCGATCGAACGCCGCCTGTCCTGCCTGGGCTGGGGCGACGCTCAACGGGGCCAGCGGTTCGAGCGCAATGACCGCCACATCGCCACCATCCTTGCGGGCATCCGCCGCAAGCATGCGCGACCGTCCGCGCAGAAAGAGGCGATCCTGCCGGAAGACCTGCGCGACATGCTGGCCACCCTGCCCCACGACCTGCGGGGCCTGCGCGACCGGGCCATCCTGCTGATCGGCTTCACCGGGGGGCTGCGGCGGTGGGAAATCGTGTCACTCGACCACGGCAAGGACGATACGCCCGACAGCGGTGGCTGGATCGAGATCCTTAAGGTTGGGGCACTTCTAACGCTGCGCGGCAAGACCGGCTGGCGCGAGGTTGAGATCGCCCGCGGCAGCAGCGACCAGACCTGCCCGGTCCATGCCCTGACCCAGCGGCTGCACTACGGACGCATCGACTTCGGCCCTGTTTTTGTGGCCGTGTCGCGCAACGGCCTGAAGCCGACGAATGAGCGGCTTTCCGACAAGCATGTCGCGCGGCTGATCAGGCAGACCGTGCGGGAGGCGGGAATCCACCCCGACCTCCCCGAAGCGGAGCGGATCAGGCTTTATTCCGGCCACTCCTTGCGCGCCCGGTCTTGCGAGCAGTGCCGAGGTGGACGCGCGCCACGTCCAGAAACAGCTCGGCCATGCCAGCGCACAGATGACCCGTCGCTACCAGCGCCGCCGCGACAAGTTCCGGGTCAATCTGACAAAGGCGGCAGGGCTCTGAGGCGCTAAGGAAACTAAAGCCGCGAAGTGGGGGCGAGCCTATCAATTTCTCACCAAATGGTCAAAAAACGACGCTTTGAATACCTCTTGCGGCATACGCCAAATGCGTTTAGCGGTGCTTTGCCGATTGTACCCTCCGTAACATGGACGGACCAAAGCTTTGCCCGACATCGTCTCGATGCGCGCCGAATTGGCCGCCCACTATGATCTTGCAGCCTCTCTTGAGACGGCGGAAGCCACCCGCGACATCTACGCCAAGATGCAACGCGTAGTGCCTTTTGCCGATTGGGCGATCTACTCCCCCTATGTCATCGCCATCAACCGCCTGAAGGCGACCCGCAACGCCGTGATCCTTGGCCACAACTACATGACGCCCGAGATTTACCACGGCGTTGCCGATTTCGTCGGCGACAGCCTGCAACTGGCGATCAAGGCGTCGGAGGTTGAGGCCGATGTCATCGTGCAATGCGGCGTGCATTTCATGGCCGAGACGTCGAAGATCATGAACCCCGCCAAAGTGGTGCTGATGCCCGACATGGCGGCGGGTTGTTCGCTGGCGGAATCGATCACGGCGCAGGGTGTCGCAGAAATGCGTGCCAGATACCCCGGCGCGGCGGTGGTGTCCTATGTCAACACCACGGCCGAGGTGAAGGCGGCCTCGGATGTCTGCTGCACCTCTGCCAACGCGCTGCAGATCGTCAATGCGATGGACGGCGACACCGTCATCATGACGCCCGACAAGTATCTGGCCCAGAACGTCGCCGCCCTGACCCACAAGCGCGTGGTCTGGTGGGACGGAGCCTGCATCGTCCACGAACGCTACCGGGCCGAGGATTTGCGCGCCTACCGCGACGGCAATCCCGGGGTTGCCATCATCGCCCATCCCGAATGTCCGCCCGATGTGGTGGCCGAGGCCGATTTCACCGGCTCGACCAGGGGCATCATCGACTGGGTCCACGCCCACAAACCGGCCCATGCCATGCTGGTCACCGAATGCTCTATGGCGTCCAACATCGCCGACGAACTGCCTGAGGTCGAGTTTGCCAAACCCTGCAACCTTTGCCCCTACATGAAGATGATCACACTGGAGAAGGTGCTCTATGCCCTGCATTCGATGACCGGCGAAGTGCGGATAGACCCCGAAGTGTCCGCCCGCGCCCGCATCGCCGTGCAACGGATGATCGCCATCAGCCGTGCTTCGGCCTGATCCGGTGACGCAAGAAATTGAAACGGGCCGCATCATCATCGTCGGGGCGGGATTGGGCGGGATATACGCCGCCCTCAGCTTTGCCCCGCATCCCGTCTTGATGATTTCGCCCGAGATCCTGGGTCAGGGGGCCAGTTCCGCCTGGGCACAGGGTGGTATTGCCGCCGCCATGTCCAGTGCCGACAGCCCCGAAGCCCATGCCTGCGACACGGTGAAAGCTGGGGCTGGCACGGTGGATCCGGTGGTTGCTGCCAGTGTCACCGCCGAGGCGCGGGCCCATATTCTGGACCTGACCGCCATCGGCACCCCGTTTGACCGCGATGGCGCGGGCGGCTTTGTGCTGTCGCACGAGGCGGCGCACAGCATGGCCCGCGTTGTCCGCGTGCGCGGCGATCAGGCCGGACGTGAGATCATGGCCGCCCTGATTGCCGAACTGCGCCGCACCCCGTCGGTGCAGGTGGCTGAGGGGCTGGTGGCGACGGGGCTTCAGGTCGAACAGGGACACGTTACCGGCGTTAGTGTCGCGGCGGCGGATGGCTCCTCTGCGCCACTTCTGTTGCGCGGGGCGGCAGTGCTGCTGGCGGGCGGCGGCTCGGGTGGGCTTTACGCGCTGACCACCAATCCGCCGCGCATAAGGGGTCAGGTGATCGGCATGGCGGCGCGGGCCGGTGCGGTGATTGCCGATGCCGAATTCGTGCAGTTCCACCCCACCGCCATTGACTGCGGCGAGGACCCCGCCCCCCTGGCGACCGAGGCGTTGCGCGGCGAGGGGGCCACCCTGATCAACCGCGACGGCACCCGCTTCATGGTGCCCCTGCACCCCGATGCCGAACTGGCCCCGCGTGACATCGTGGCGCGCGCCATCTTTGCCGAAACAGCGGCTGGTCGCCGCCCGATGCTGGACACCCGCAGCATCCCCGACCTCGCCCATCGCTTCCCCGCCGTTTATGACGCCTGCCGCCGTGTCGGTATCGATCCCACCACCGAAGCCATTCCGGTCGCCGCCGCCGCCCACTACCACATGGGCGGCATCGACGTCTCCGCCACAGGCCGTTCCAGTCTGCCCGGTCTTTGGGCTTGCGGCGAGTCCAGTGCCACCGGCCTGCACGGTGCCAACCGCCTCGCCTCGAACGGGCTGTTGGAGGCACTGGTCTACGCCCGCCGCGCCGCACTCGACATCGCCGCTCTGGTTCACGGCCTGTCCGACGCTCCAGTCACCCTTACCCTGCCACCCGGCGGCAAGGAACCCGATGTCGCGCTGATCAACGACCTGCGCCAGCTGATGACCACCCATGTCGGAGTGATCCGCGATGCGCAAGGATTGCAGACCGCCCTTTTGCGGATTGCGGCGCTCGAGGCGGCGGCTATGGGCGACCCCAGTTTTCTCAACATGACCGCCACCGCCACCCTGATCGCGGCGGCGGCCCTGATGCGCCAGGAATCGCGCGGTGCACAGTGCCGCAGCGACTTTCCCCTGCCGGACCCCGCCCAAGCACAACGCAGCCGCCTCACCCTCCCCGAAGCCCTGGCTTTGCGCCAATCCCTGCTGGACACTGCACGATGACCCCTGATCTACCCGATCTTCTGCTCGAACCCCTGATCCGCGCCGCGCTGCTCGAGGATCTTGGCCCCTCGGGAGACATCACCACACGGCTGGTGATCCCGCCCACCACCCGCTACCGCGCAAGGCTGAACGCGCGTCAGGCGGGCGTGGTGTCCGGCATGCAGATCGCCGCCATCGCCTTCCGGCTGGTCGACCCGACCCTGACCGTGACCCTGCACCGCCCCGATGGCAGCACCTGTACCCAGGGCGATGTGCTGATGGAAATTGAGGGGCTGGCAGCCTCAATCCTCTCTGCCGAACGCGTCGCGCTGAACTTTGCAGGCAGGCTCAGCGGCATTGCCACCCTGACGGCGGCCTTTGTCGCCGAAACCACGGGCACTCAGACGCGCATCACCTGCACCCGCAAGACCACCCCCGGCCTGCGGCTGGTCGAAAAAGCCGCCGTCCTGCATGGCGGCGGTTTTAATCACCGCTTTGGTCTTGGCGATGCCATCCTGATCAAGGACAATCACATCGCCGCCGCCGGCGGCATCCGCCCCGCACTGATGGCCGCCCGCGTTGCTGCGTCGCATATGATGAAGATCGAGGTCGAGGTGGATACTCTGACCCAGCTTGCCGACCTGCTGGTCATCGGTGGCGCCGACGCCGTGCTGCTTGACAACATGGACACCGCCACCTTGCTTCAGGCCGTGCAATTGGTCGCGGGCCGCCTGACCACCGAGGCCTCGGGCAACATGGCCCTGCCCCGCATCGCCGAAGTCGCGGCCACTGGCGTCGATTATATCTCTGCCGGGGCCCTGACCCATTCCGCCTGCACGCTGGACCTTGGGTTGGATTTCTAGGGGCTGTCGACGTTTAGCGAAGTGCGATCATGGTAGCGGCGATGTTCCATGTTGCGCGGTAGCTTGTATCAGTCTTGTCGTATCTTGTCTTTAATTCAATTGCTTGATGACCAGAAATCCAACGTATGGATCTCGCGTGTCGTTGCTAAACGCCCTTCGAAAAATTACCCTTGCACTCTGCAACGGCCCTCCGTAGCTCCCACGCCGCAGCATCGGGTAACAGTTTTGTTGCGATCGTGTCCCGGACACGGGCCACGCGATCTCCCCGGTCATAG
>JAYSSN010000482.1:0-2533 GCA_043720555.1 Rhodobacterales bacterium
ATTGACCCAGGCAAACGAACTCGCCTGCTCCGCTTGCGCCAGATGCACCACCATGCAGGGCACCGACGCAAAGCCGCACAGCGCCGCCGCATGGCAGCGATGCTGGCCGTCGATCACCGCATAGCGGCCGTCCTCGATCGGGCTGACCAGCACCGGGGTAAACCGCCCCCACCGAAACGCCTCGGCAATTCTGCGGATGGCGATCCAGTTGGTCGGCGTCAACGGCCGCTGATACCGATCATCAATCACCAGATCGGCGATCTTGATCCAGCACAGCATCGGTGCCGCCTGATCCGCAGGCAGCACGGGCGGCAGATGTGATACCTCAATCGCGCGGTAACTCATGCCAGCACCCCGCGCAGCTGCTTCAGACCCAGGTGGTTCAATCCCAACTGGTTCAGGGGGGGGGGCGGCGCGGCAAAGAACACTCGGCCCAAAGAAACTCGGCCCAAAGAAACACGGTGCAGGGTTGACCCCGCTCTCGGTGCCGGACACCGCTGTTTCCCTGTCTTGTCGCAGAATACGACCCTACCGCCGGGTGCGACGACATGCAGACAGGGCGGGTTCGCAGACAGGCCATGATACCCACCTGAGCTACACGCACCCACGGTATGGCTTTGCTCGGCCCCAAAAGCCCCCCGGCTGGTGCCCTCGATCAAGGTCACGGGCCGGGGGCAGGTGAGGCAGGGCCGACGACGGCCCCCAAGCACGGCATGGGCAGTGATGGCCACGCCGAGTCCGTCGAGGTGCGCAGACCGGGAGGAGAAAAGCCCGCGCACCTCTGCTCCGGGGCTTCTGGCTGCTTGGCCCCCCCGGATTCCAGTCCAATTTTTTTGACCCATCGCCAGTGCCCGCATCATCCTGCAATCCTCCGGTCAAATTCGGGCCAGTAAAGCCGCATCGCCTCCACGCAGGTGCGCCGCTTGATCTCCACCGATGACAGTGGAATATGCCCGGTGCCCCGGCAGACATTGCAGGGGATCAGGGCCCGCTCCATTGGCGCATTGTCCGCCACCTCGCGCCGCATGGCACAGGCCGGGCAGGCATCGTGATTGCCGTGCAAAGACGGGTCCGGGCGGATCATGACGCCACACCAATCAACAGCAGAACCGCCCGGGTGCAGGCATCGGCCATCATCGCCGCCAGAAACAGCGCCAGCGCGAAATTCGACACCCTGTCGGCATGGCTGCGCCATCTGTCGTGCCGCGCCACGATGTCTGCTGCCGCCGCCCGCGCACCCGTCACAGCAGCATCCATTTCGGCAACAGCGCGGTCCACCGCCTCCAGCCGGTTCGCCACCATTCGCGCGAACCGGGCCTCGATCATGAACATCACCGGATGCGCGGCCGCAGCCACCCGCAGCTTGGCCGCGAATTCCTCCGGCTTGCCATAGTCGACGGGAATGGTCACATGCACCAACGTCACAGCATCAGCCCCGCCGTAAACGCGGCCAGCCCATATCCCAGAAACAGCACGCACCACGCCAGCGCATTCATGCCCGCCAACCAGGCGTCAAATCTTTTGGACATTTTACCCCCGTAAAAACTGAACGCCGCCGCCTCAGGCCGCGCGTCTTTCCCCATCACGATGATCCGGGCGCCGCTGCCCGCCATCGCCGTCCATCACCTCAAAAAACACCGCCGGAAACGCCAGCGCCCCGATTGTCACATAAGCGCCACCCGCACAGAACGGCGCAGCATCCCACCAGTTGCAGGCGGTCTGAAACGACACGCAAAAGAAAATCTGCACCGCATCCCGGCTGGCAAAACACCGCCGGATGAACCGCGACCACCGCGCCGGAAAATCCGCGCGAAACACATCCGGGCTATGCCAGGCCTCCGACCGCAGCCCCGCATTGCGCGGGCGCACCCAATCGGAATTGCCGCCCAAAAGATTGGCGCGAGACACTGGACCCGCGACCTGTGAAGACAGGCCCTGCCGATGCTTGCCGAAATCGAGGATCTGTGGGGTGCGACGTGCAGACATCATGCGACATCCTTTTCGACATTTGTTTGTGGGAATCGGAAAAGATCGGCAACCTGCGCGCGCGTCAGCGGCACAAGGGACACCGGGCATGCACTACACCCACCGAACGACACACGGCCTATGGTCAATCGTGCAGACCCGCGATGGCCGATGGCATCCGATGTTTGAAGACGAAGACCTTGGGTCATACCCGTCTCCCCGCATGGCGCTGGATGATCTGGAAAGTGGTCACTCATGTTGGCCCGCCTCTCGACTGGACCCATCCAAATGTGGATTGCCCGATGAATTGCTGGACTGGGCGGCGCATAAGGGGCAAAGGCCACGCCCAGCCTCATGAATCACATCCTTCACTTCGGCCAGAACTTCGACCAAATCCTTTATCGTTGCGGGCGATAGTCGCAGTCGCAACACCGGGCCATCGCGGCCCTCAAAAATCGGCGACACACCTGCCTCAAAAGCCATCGACAAATGCGCATACCCGCATGTCCCGCAGGAAGTTGTTATTCCGCGCCATGTCGCCACCGGAGGAATTTGCGCAGCCATCAGG
>JAYSSN010000483.1:0-2531 GCA_043720555.1 Rhodobacterales bacterium
TTTACCTTGACCTAGAAAATCAAGCCGACCGCAACAAATTGGACGATGTAGACGCCTATTTCGCGGAACATTCCAACAAGTTGATTGTCTTGGATGAAATCCACCGGATGCCAGAGATTTTTGCCACGTTGCGCGGTCAGATTGATCAACGGCGCCGCGACGGCCGCGAAGCGGGGCATTTCTTGATACTAGGGTCGGCGGCGATTGAATTGATGCGCCAATCATCGGAAAGTTTGGCAGGACGCGCGGTTCAAATCGAGATGCCGCCGCTACTTCCGCAGGAATTGCCAGATCAAGGTCCGACAATCGACTTGCTTTGGGAACGCGGTGGGTTTCCGCGCAGCCTACTTGCCGCCGACACTGAAACCAGCTTGGTTTGGCGCACGGCATTCATCCGTTCATATCTCGAACGCGATATTCCGCAGTTCGGCTTTCGCATTCCGGCGGAAACATTGCGGCGGTTTTGGACCATGCTTGCACATGGACAAGGCGGAATACTGAACGCGCAAAGACTTGCACAAAGCATGGACGCAGATTGGAATACTGTGACTCATTATTTGGGTTTGATGTGCGACCTGCTGTTGGTGCGACGACTGCCGCCTTGGGCGCGCAACGAAGGCAAGCGGCTGGTGAAAGCGCCCAAAGTTTATGTGCGCGACAGTGGGTTGTTGCATTCGTTACTGGGATTGAATGATTTGGAGGCAGTTTTGAGCCATCCGGTTGCGGGGCTGAGTTGGGAAGGGTTTGTGATCGAGGCGCTGATTGCCGCCGCGCAGGACAAGGCGCGGGCATTTTACTATCGCACTGCATCGGGGGCGGAACTGGATTTGGTGTTGGAGTTCACCTCCGGCAAATGTTGGGCAATCGAGATCAAGAAAAGCAGCATACCGACGTTTGGTAAAGGGTTTACCATTTCCGCCAATGATATTGGCGCCGAACGTCGGATGGTGGTGCACAAGGGTTCCGAAACATTTCCGATGCGCGGCGGCGTTGAGGCGATGACGTTGCTGGATGCCGTCGCGGCGGTGGAGGTGCAATAGGGTCTGAAACTTACTACCGTGAGTTGTAGGTGTCTAGTTTATATTCAACGTAGGGTGGTAGCTGGAAGGGTCGAGATGGCCCTTTGGCGCGGCTCTGCGGGGCTGTGAGAGGCATCGCCGACATGGCTGCGGCAAATCCGGTTCCCACCCCGGATCAAGTCCGGGGCGGGCATTCTGCCTGAAATGCTCAAAAACACGGTAGGCGGCACATCGCACGCGAATGCAACGATTTGCAACAAAACATCGATCGCAAGTAGGCGCGGCGTTGTCGATTGCACGTTTTCCAGCGTATCAGCGCCTATGACCCGCGAAACCCATCCACAACCCAGCCTTTTGACCATCGCTCGCGCGTCCGGGCAGGGTGGACAGGTCGAGGAGTTGAACCTTGGCCAGCGCGTGCGCGAGTTGCGCAAGGCACGGAACTGGACGCTGGAGCAAGCGGCGAAAAGGGCGGGGCTGGCGCGGTCAACCCTGTCGAAGATCGAGAATGAGATGATGTCGCCGACCTTTGATGCGGTGCGCAAGCTGGCATTGGGGCTGGGCATTTCGGTGCCGCAACTGTTCACCCCGGCCAAGGGCGACAAGGTACTGGCGCGCCGCACGATCACCCGGGCGGGTGAAGGCAAGCACCATCCGACCACAACCTATGACCACGAAATGCTGGCGACCGAGATCGTGCAAAAGCGCATGCTGCCCTATCGGGCCGTGGTGCGGGCGCGGAAGTTCGAGGATTTTGACGGCTGGGTGCGGCACGACGGCGAGGAATTTCTGTATGTGCTGACTGGGATCATCATCTTTTACACAGAGTTCTACGAGCCAGTGGAAATGCGCCGCGGCGACAGCGCCTATTACGACGCAGCGATGGGGCATAATGTGGTGTCGGCGAGCCAGGAGGATGCGGTGATATTGTGGGTTACGTCGCTGGGGGAGTGAACGAGGCAGTGGAAAGGCAGAGCATAACTTACCGAAAGGGCGGATTCGGATGGCTGTTCTGACAGGCAAAAGAGTTTTGATTACGGGCGCGCTTGGCACGCTCGGTCAGGCGTTGGTGGCGCGTTTTGCCGAAGAGGGAGCCGTCGTCTGGGCGCTAGATCGCCCCGACGCCCCAGACCCACAGGACGTATTGGACAAGATCGTTGGCGGCGTAACCTTTGTTGGTTGTGATCTCAATGATCTGGCCGCGACCGAATTGCAGGCCACTCGGCTGGCCGAGAAAGTGGGCGGGTTCGACATTCTGGTGAATAATGCCGCCTATGTGACGAACATGCCTTTCGAGGAGTTCTCGATCGAACATTATGAAGCGGAAATCCGGGTCAATTCGTCCGCCGCCTTCGTGCTATCGCGCGCGCTCGGCAAACACATGAAGCAGCGGAAATCGGGCAAGATCATCTGCCTGACCTCGCTGACCCTGACCGGCCACTGGGAGGGGTTTGTGCCCTATATCGCCTCCAAGGGGGCGATGTACGGGCTGATCAAGGGCCTGTCGCGGGA
>JAYSSN010000484.1:0-18549 GCA_043720555.1 Rhodobacterales bacterium
GGGGCGACACTGCAGTGGGGCAGGTCATGGCCATCGCGTCCACGGCAGACCCCACCTCCGTCATGTATTGCGCCGAACCTGACGAGGCGGCGCTTGCCGGTATCCCTGCCTCATCCGTTGGTAATGTCGGAACAATGGCCGAGTATCTGCTGAACACTGTGACGGAACTGGAAAAGGCAGGCATCCACGACCCGCCCCTTTGGCGGTTGCAAGAGATGGTGGCAGAGCGGCTGGCGCGATTGCCCGAGCGTTTGACAATACAGGAACTGACAAGATGACCCATATCCTCGCCATCGACCAGGGCACCACATCATCGCGCGCCATCCTGTTTGATGCATCCCTGCGTGTCGTCGCCACGGCGCAGGAGGAGTTCGCGCAGTATTACCCGCAATCGGGATGGGTCGAGCATGACCCTTCTGATCTGTGGTCCACCGTGGCGGGCACCGCGCGGGCAGTGATCGAACGGGCGGGCATCAACAGCCGGGACATTGCAGCCATCGGCATTACCAACCAGCGTGAGACAACGCTGCTGTGGGACCGCGCCACCGGCCAGCCCTTGCACCGCGCCATCGTCTGGCAGGACCGGCGCACGGCCGATACCTGCAACGCGCTGAAGGACGCAGGACATGAGGCGATGATTACCGCCCGTACCGGACTGCTGCTCGACCCGTATTTTTCCGGGACCAAGCTGAAATGGCTGTTGGATCAGGTGCCGGGTGCCCGGGCGCGGGCGGAAAAGGGCGAACTCGCGTTTGGCACGGTCGACAGTTATCTGATCTGGAACCTGACCGGGGGCCGGGTGCATGCGACCGATGCGACCAATGCGGCGCGCACCATGTTGTACAACATCCGCGACGGGCGGTGGGATGCGGAAATTTGCGCGATGCTGGATATCCCCATGGCGCTGCTGCCCGAGGTGCGTGATTGCGCGGCGGATTTCGGGCGCACGCGGGCGGACTTGTTTGGGCATGAAATTCCGATCACCGGCGTTGCAGGCGATCAGCAGGCTGCGACCGTCGGGCAGGCGTGCTTTACCCCCGGAATGATGAAATCGACCTATGGCACGGGGTGCTTTGCACTGCTGAACACCGGGGCTGAAATGGTGACCAGCCGCAACCGTTTGCTGACGACCATCGCCTATCAGCTGGATGGCAAGCCGACCTATGCCCTTGAAGGGTCGATCTTCATCGCGGGCGCGGTCGTCCAATGGCTGCGCGACGGGCTGAAGATCATCCGCGAGGCGAAGGAAACCCAACCGCTGGCGATGGCGGCCGATCCCACACAGGAGGTGATACTGGTGCCCGCATTCACGGGGCTTGGGGCGCCGTATTGGCGGCCTGATAGCCGGGGGGCGATTTACGGCATGACACGCAACTCTGGCCCCGCCGAATTTGCCCGTGCAGCGCTGGAAAGCGTGGGCTACCAGACGCGGGACTTGCTGGAGGCAATGCGCGCCGACTGGGGGGCGGCGGCGGATGGCGTGCTGCGCGTCGACGGTGGCATGACGGCCAGCGACTGGACGATGCAGTTCCTGTCCGACATTCTGGGTGCACCCGTGGACCGTCCGGTGGTGACCGAGACGACCGCGCTGGGTGCAGCCTTTCTTGCCGGGATGCAGGCGGGGATCACCGGGGGGCCCGCGGCGTTCGCAAAGAACTGGGCACTGGACCGGCGCTTTGAGCCCGGCATGGATGAGGCGACGCGGACGGCGAAATATGCCCGTTGGGGCCGGGCCGTCGCCGCGACGATGAGCGTGTGAACTTTTCCATTCAGTCCCCGCCCCGCATCCTGTTCGGACGCGGCGAGGCGGCCAAGGCGGCGGCGCTTGTCACGGCGTTCGGTCTGCGTGGCGTAATTGTGCATGGCGCGAATCCGGCGCGCGCCGCCCCGTTGCTGGCATCGCTGGATGCCATCGCCATTGCCTGTGCGCAGGAGCCGACGCTGGCGATGCTGGAGGCCGCGCTTGCCACCGCGCGCGCCCATGCGCCCGACTGGGTGCTGGCCATCGGCGGCGGTGCGGTGCTGGACATGGGTAAGGCGCTGGCGGCGCTGATCCCATCACCGACGCCTGCGATGGATCATCTGGAAGGTGTGGGGCCGGCCCGCGCCCTGAGCACGGATCCGTTGCCTTTCATCGCCATTCCGACAACCGCTGGCACCGGGGCCGAGGTGACCAAGAACGCCGTCATCGGCCTGCCGCATCTGGGCCGCAAGGTCAGCCTGCGTGACGACCGCATGATCGCACGTCTGGCGATTGTAGACCCCGCGCTGACGGACCATTGCCCCCAGCCGATCACTCTGGCCTCGGGTCTGGATGCCATCACCCAGGTGATCGAGCCCTTTGTGTCGATCAAGGCGACGCCTTACACCGACGCGATCACCGCCCCCGCCATCCCGATGGGCCTGACCGCGCTGATCCGCCTGATGGAACGCGAAGACCCTGCCGCGCGGGATGCCATGGCGTTTGTCAGCCTGACGGGTGGCCTTGCACTGGCCAATGCGGGGCTTGGGGCGGTTCACGGGTTTGCGGGGGTGATCGGCGGCATGACGGGTGCCGCGCATGGCGCGATCTGCGGTGCCCTGTTGCCCCATGTCATCGCCATGAACCGGGCCCGCGCGCCCGACGCGGGGCGCCTGAATGCGGTATGCCGGATGATCGCCGGCGCACTTGCGGCGGCGCCGGATGATGCAGCGGTGGCGCTTTCGGCATGGAGCCGCCAGCACGGCCTGCCCAGCCTGGCCGACATGGGCCTGTCCCGATCAGATCACCGGGCGGTGGCAGAGGCCGCGCAGGGCACGTCGTCGATGAAGGGCAACCCCGTCAGCCTGTCTGTCGATGATCTGATGACAATCCTTGCCACAGCAGGCTGACCGCGTCAGACGATGCGGATGACGTCTTTGCCGACGGCCAGCACATAGCCCCGCCGCGCAATCGTCTTGACCAGCAACTCGCTGACCAGTTGGTTGCCCAGCGTATCGCGCAGGCGTTTCACCCGTGTGGCCCCAGCCGCCTCGTCACAGTCCGCCTCGTTACGGCCCGAAATCACCGCCTCGATCTGCGCGCCTGTCAGCACGTCATCATCCATGCGTGCCTCGGCCAGCACGGCCAGCGTTTCAAGTGCGGCTTCGGTCAAAGCGAATTCCATGTCGTTGATGTAGACCGCCCTTCCCTCGCGGCTGATGAGCAAGGAGGCCACCTGTATCCCTGACCGCTGGATTGCCGAAATCCGGCGGTTCAGTGCGACGATGGTGACCAGAAACACCAGCGCCGCCAGCAGCAGAGAAGTTGCAAAAATCAGCAGGACAAAGATGACGACGCGGTAGCTGGCCAGCACCTCCGAGAATGAGGTGCCCGATTGCGCCAGGATTTCCAGCAAGCGCAGTTCCGAAAAGCCGCGCAGATCGTTGTCGAGGAAAATCTGCGTGACTTTGGCGTTGAACGCATTTGCATCCGGCAGGTTGACGAACAGAAATATCGCGGCGGCCAGCAGGATAAGGACAATCGCAACGATCCCAAATGCCACGACGCGGTTGCCCGCGCGCAATGAATCAGTAGCGGAGGAAGTGGTCTCCGGCACTTGTTTCCCTTTCACCAAGACCTTCGGGACCGAAGGTGGACATGACGCTCAACAATGTCCAGCCCGCAGATGCAAGTCGCGGTGCCAATTCGTTTGTCGCGCTGCCCGGATCGCAGTTGCCATCCGCGACTTGAGCCACGCCGTAGGCAAGACGCAAGGGATCGTCCTGCTTGGCTTTGTAGTCCGCATAGCATTCTGCCGACGCGGGAAGGGTGGTCAGCAACAGCATGGCAATTGTAAACACGATACGGGCCATCTCGGCCTCCTTGATACTCGATCACTACAATCTGCGCAGGACGCCGCTGATATTCAATATCGAAAGGGGTCTTGGGGGTCTGTTATCGCATATCAAGGCGGCGTTATTGCGTGTCGCGGCCCCCGCACCCAAGAATTTACGCATCAACCCCGTCAGAAGGGGTGACGCAAAAATCAGGAGGCAGCCATGCACCCGTTCCATACCGTACCGCCTGCGCCGAGCAAGATTGAAATCGTCCGTCCGACCCTGCGCGGCGCGCCGGTGCGCCGTGATTGGCGCATGACCAACAGCCTGACGCTGGGCGCGGCGCTGATTGCCGTGATGCTGTCGGTCATGCTGTCTGGCGCCACGACCGGCAGTGTCTGCGCGTTACCGCTGGATGCGGTACAACCGCGGGCTTGCGAATAGATGTTCCCGGTGCGGTCACTGCTTCAGACTGCACCACTCGGGCGGGCAGGGGGGTGAGCAGCCCCTGCCCCCACCTTTTCAGCATGTCTCAATTCTCACCGCATTATTGACCAAAGTGCATAGAACGAACTGCACCCCTGCCCTGTTCCCCGGGGCAGGGGTGTGCTTTTCGGGCATTTCCAGCCCGCTGCAGATGTTCTACCACGGCCCCATGCGCCGCAGTGCCCCCGACTTCAGCTTTGAGTCTGCAGCGTTCGCTGCGGGCGCCAACTGTATCGCGGGCGTCGATGAGGTGGGCCGCGGCCCCCTGGCCGGCCCCGTGACCGCGGCGGCCGTCATTCTGGACCCTGCGCATATCCCCGCGGGGCTGAACGATTCCAAACGGCTGACTGCAGCGCGTCGCGTTGCGTTGTCGGCCCATCTGATGCAGGTGGCCCATGTCAGCATCGGCCATGCGAGCGTGGCCGAGATTGACGATCTGAACATCCTGCGCGCAAGCCATCTGGCGATGATCCGCGCGATTGCCGGATTGCCGCATGCGCCCGACCATCTGCTGATCGACGGCAACCTGCTGCCGAAAGGGCTGTCTTGCACCGCTCGGGCGGTCATCAAGGGTGACGGGTTAAGCGTTTCGATTGCGGCGGCGTCGATCGTGGCGAAAGTGGCGCGGGATCAGATCATGGTGGATTTGGCGCAACAGCACCCCGGCTACGGCTGGGAAACCAATGCAGGTTACGGAACCAAGGTGCATATGGCAGCGCTTCTAAATCTTGGTGTAACCCCACATCATAGACGAAGCTTTGCCCCGATCCACAACATCTTGTATCAAGATAAATCTGTAAGTGATTGATTTAATAAAGAATTTGACGGCGAATCCGGGATGAATCATCCTGTTCTCAATCAGCGGCACCACAAGATGCCGGGGCAGAGGCGGAACATGACGATGAGACAGACCGAAGCGGGGGCGATGGCCCTGCCGCTGAACCAGATCCTTGCAGGCGATTGCATCGAGGTGATGAATGCCCTTCCGGCGGGCAGCGTTGACCTTATCTTTGCCGACCCCCCCTATAACCTGCAACTGAAGGGCGAGCTTTTGCGACCCGACAACAGCGTCGTGGATGCGGTCAATGACCACTGGGACCAGTTCGCCAGTTTTGCCACCTATGACGCGTTCACCCGCGACTGGCTGGCGGCGGCGAAACGGTTGCTCAAGCCAAATGGCGCGATCTGGGTGATCGGCAGCTATCACAATGTATTTCGTCTTGGGTCGATTCTGCAGGATCAGGGTTTCTGGCTGCTGAACGATGTGGTGTGGCGCAAATCGAACCCGATGCCGAATTTCAAGGGCAAGCGGCTGACCAACGCGCATGAAACGCTGATCTGGGCGTCGCGCGATGAAGCCGCGAAATACACGTTCAACTACGAGGCACTGAAGGCGCTGAATGACGGCATTCAGATGCGGTCCGACTGGGTGCTGCCGATCTGCACCGGTCATGAACGGATAAAGGATGGCAACGGAGACAAGGCCCATCCGACACAAAAACCAGAAAGCCTGCTGCACCGCGTGCTGATCGCCACCACGAACCCCGGCGATGTCGTGCTCGATCCGTTCTTTGGCACCGGCACCACGGGGGCTGTCGCGAAAATGCTGGGCCGTGATTTCATCGGGATCGAACGTGAAGAGGCCTATCGCAAGGTGGCAACCGAACGGATTGACCGGGTGCGCAAATTCGATGCCTCGGCGCTGGAAATCACCGGGTCAAAGCGCAACGAACCCCGCGTGCCCTTTGGGCAGGTTGTGGAACGCGGCATGTTGCGGCCGGGGGAAGAGCTGTTTTCCATGGGGCAGCGCTACAAGGCCAAGGTGCGCGCCGACGGCACGCTGATCGGCAATGATGTCAAAGGGTCGATCCACCAGGTCGGTGCCGCGCTGGAAGGCGCGCCTTCCTGCAACGGCTGGACCTACTGGCACTACAAGCGCGATGGCAAGATGATCCCCATCGACATCCTGCGCCAGCAGATCCGGGCCGAGATGGAGGCCGATCAGGCCCGCCCGAACTAGGAATTCCTACGCCAGTGCCATGGTCCGCCTGTGGCACCACCTGCCCCGCCGGGAGATCCGGCGGGGTTTTTTCCGTTAGGGCAAGAAGTGTGTTGACCGATTTGGATCGTTCCATTATTAATTTTGGAACGATCTAATTCCGTGAAGACAATCGGGGGAATCATGCGCTGGGGGTTGGTGGGGGCAAGCACGATCGCGGCCGAACACATGATCGGTGCGTTGCGGTCGACGCCGGGTGCGGTGGTGAGCTGGGTTGTCAGCGGGTCAGACAGCCATGCCGACGCGTTCGCATCCGACCACGGAATCGCGCAGGCGACGACGGATCTGGATGCAATGCTCGGCGATCCTGCGGTTGATGCCGTGTATATTTCGTCCACCAACGAAAAGCACCGTGCGCAGGCGATGGCTGCGATTGCGGCGGGCAAGCACGTGCTGTGTGAAAAGCCGCTGGCCATGGCCGTCGCTGACGCCGCCGCGATGGTGCTGGCCGCCGAAAGGGCGGGGGTGGTTTTCGCGACCAACCATCACTTGCGCAATGCCGGCAGTCATATTGCGATCCGCGATCTTGTGGCCGCAGGCCGGATCGGGCGGGTGCTGTCGATGCGCCTGCATCATGCGGTGCATCTGCCCGCGCACTTGCAGGGGTGGCGCATCAATGATGCCAGTGCGGGGGGCGGCGTCATTGCCGACATCACCGTGCATGATGCCGATACTGTCCGCTTTCATTTGAACGAAGACCCGGTCGCGGTGGTGGCGCAGGCCACGGCATCGGGCATGGGCCAGGGCGTCGAGGATTCGGTCATGTCGGTCTGGACCATGCCGTCAGGGGCGATGGTGATGGCGCATGAAAGCTTCACTCACGCCTTTGCAGGCACGGGGATCGAGGTACATGGCACCGCAGGGTCGATCTTTGCCCAAGGCGTCATGACACAACGACCCGTGGGCGAGGTTACACTGGTGACGGCTGGGGGGCGCAGCCCGGTGCCCTACAGCAGCCACGATCTGTACGCCCGCGCCGTGCGGTGTTTTGTCGATGCTGCCGCAGGAACAGGCCGCCCGGCTGCCGACGGCCGTGATGGCGTGAAATCGCTGGCGGTGGCACTGGCTGTACGCGATGCCGCCCTGACGGGCACGCGCCAGCGTGTTGGATACGGGGGGCTTTGATGGGCAAGCTCGTCTCGCCCGCCGACGCCGTGGCGCGCATTCCTGATGGCGCGGTGGTGACCGTGTCGTCTTCATCCGCGCTTGGCTGCCCGGACAAGGTGCTGGAGGCGCTTGGCGCCCGCTTTGTCAGCGAAGGCCATCCGCGCGGGTTGACCATGCTGCACCCGATCGCTGCGGGCGACATGTACGGCGTCAAGGGCATCGACCATATCGCGCAGGATGGGCTGATTGCCACGGTGATGGCGGGGTCATACCCGTCGGGCTCGTCCAACCTGCCGATGCCCGCGATCTGGAAGATGATCGTCGAAGACCGGATTGCCGCCTATAATGTCCCCTCCGGCATCCTGTTCGACATGCACCGTGATGTGGCCGCCCGCCGCCCCGGTGTATTCACCAAAGTGGGGCTGGATACCTTTGTGGATCCGGTCCGCGAAGGCTGTGCAATGAATGCACGCGGTGCGGCCACCCCGATTGTACACCGGGTAGAAATGCAGGGTGAGACATGGCTGCACTTCCCCAACGTCGTTCCCAATGTATGCATCCTGCGGGCCACCACGGCGGATGAACGCGGCAATCTGACCTACGAACACGAAGGCGCGTACCTGGGCGGCCTCGATCAGGCGATTGCGGTGCGCAATCATGGCGGGATTATCATCGCGCAGGTCAAACGGTTGACGGCGGCGGGCAGCTTGCGCCCCCATGATGTGCGGGTACCGGGGCATCTGGTAGATCTGATCGTGCTGGACCCCGATCAGATGCAGACGACCGAAACCCCCTATGACCCCGCCATCAGCGGCGAGGTGATGCGCCCTTGGGACAGCTTCCGCCATGCGGAACATGGCGTTGAAAAGATCATCGCCCGTCGCGCCGCGATGGAATTGCGCGCCGGCATGACGGCCAATCTGGGCTTTGGCATTTCGGCGATCGTGCCGCGTGTGCTGCTGGAAGAGGGGCACGCGCAATCGGTGACATGGGCCATCGAACAGGGGGCGGTGGGGGGCATGCCGCTGACAGGGTTCGCCTTTGGTTGTGCGGCGAACGCCGATGCCTTCATGCCCTCGCCCAACCAGTTCACCTATTTTCAGGGAGGCGGATTCGACATGACCTTCCTGTCGTTCATGGAGGTGGATGTCCGGGGCAACGTCAACGTCTCAAAACTTGGCAAAAAGCCGTATCTGACGGCGGGCTGCGGCGGGTTTGTCGATATCACCGCCCATGCAAAAAGAATCGTCTTTTCCGGCTGGTTCGAGGCCGGAGCCGAGATTGCACTGTCCGAAACCGGCCTGACGGTGCAGCGGCCCGGCAAGTTTACCAAAATGGTCGATCAGGTTGAACATGTGACCTTCTCTGGTGCGCGCGGGCGCGCCACCGGGCAGGATGTGATCTATGTCACCGAACGCTGTGTGATACGCGCGACCGATGCCGGCCTGATTGCGGTGGAGATCATGCCGGGCATTGATCCGGTACGCGATATCGTGGCGGCAAGCCAAGGTCGTGTTAGTGTAGCACGGGGGGCCACGATCATGCCGCTGGCTCTGTTGCGCGACGCACCGATGGGGTTGCAGCTATGACAGTGCATTTGCATCTGCGGGGGTCGGTTGCTGAATTGCGGTTGGACAACCCGGCCAAACTGAACGCGCTGACCGTGGCGATGCTGACGCGGCTGGCAGAACATCTTGATCTGATCGACCGGCGGCCCGACGTGCGGGTCGTGCTGCTGACCGCCGAAGGTGATCGCGCGTTCTGCACCGGCGCGGATATCACTGCCTGGGGTGATCTGTCGCCCGCCGATTTTGCCCGGCATTGGGTGCGTGACGGGCACCGGGTGTTTGATCGGCTGGCGCGGTTGTCCAAGCCGACGATTGCGGTGGTACAGGGTCATGCGTTTGGCGGCGGATTGGAACTTGCCGCGGCCTGCGATCTGCGGGTGATCGCGCCGAAGGCAACGCTTGCTTTGCCCGAAACCGGGGTGGGGATCGTTCCGGGCTGGTCGGGCACCCAGCGGCTGTTGCGCCTGCTGCCCGAGGCTGTGGTCAAGGAAATGGCGCTGTTCGGGCATCGGTTGTCGGCAGAGCGCGCGTATGCCCTGGGATTTGTGGCTGCGGTGACAGACATCCCCCGTGCCGCCGCCGAAGACTTTGCCGCCCGCCTGACAGCCACCAGCCCGCGCGCAACCGAGGTGGCGAAATACATGATCCACGCCGCCGCAGGCGAAGACACTGCCGCGATGATCGAGGTGCTGGGCGCGGGCATGATCGCGGCCAGCGACGACAAGGCCGAAGGCGTCGCCGCCTTTCGTGCCAAACGCAAACCTGAATTTCCGGGAACCTGACATGCTGGACCTGACCGTCATCCCCGCAACCGGCACCGCGCTGCCCGTGCAGCCCTTTGCCGGGCGGCATCTGATCAACGGCGCATGGGTTGGCAGCGTTACCGGAGCGACGTTCGACCGTTTGTCGCCTGCGCACGGCGTGCTGGTCAGCCGGTCCGCCCTTGGCAGTGCGGCTGAAGCCAACACCGCCATTGCCGCTGCACGCGCCGCGTTTGACGATGGCCGCTGGAGCAGCCTGTCGGGCAAGGCGCGCGCAGCATTCCTGCTGAAAGTCGCCGATCTGATTGAAGGAAACGTTGACCGGATCGCCCTGTTGGAAACACTGGAGTCGGGCAAACCCATCAGCCAGTCGCGCGGCGAAGTATCGGGGGCTGCCGATCTGTGGCGCTATGCGGCGGCACTTGCACGCACGGTGCAGGGCGACAGTCACAACACGCTGGGCCGCGATATGCTGGGTGTGATCCTGAAGGAACCGATTGGGGTGGTGTCGATCATCACGCCGTGGAACTTTCCGTTCTGGATACTGTCGCAAAAGCTGCCCTTCGCGCTGGCCGCGGGTTGCACCTGCGTGGTGAAGCCGTCCGAGATGACCCCGTCGACCACGGTGATGCTGGGCGAACTGCTGATGCAGGCGGGTCTGCCCGCCGGTGTGGTCAATATCGTTCTGGGATACGGCGACCCGGTCGGTGCCGTGCTGACAATGCATGCAAATGTGGACATGGTGACCTTCACCGGATCGACCGCAGTGGGCAAGGCGATCTCGGTTGCGGCATCCGGCACGCTGAAAAAAGTGGCGCTGGAGTTGGGCGGCAAGAACCCGCAGGTGATCTTTCCCGATGCCGATCTGGAAGGTGCCGCCGATGCCGTGACGTTCGGCGTCTATTTCAACGCGGGTGAATGCTGCAACTCCGGCAGCCGGATCATTGTGCACGAAGATGTGGCCGAAGCGCTGATTGCCCAGGTGGTGGCCCTGTCGCGGCTGGTGGCCTTTGGCGATCCGCTGCACCCGGACACACAAGTGGGCGCAATCATCTCGACCGCGCATCAGGCAAGGATTGATGGCTATGTGCAGGCGGCTGCGGCGGCCGGGGCCACCGTGCAACTGGGCGGTGCCGTCCTGAATGTGCCGGGCCTGACCGGTCAGTTCTATCAACCCACCGTCGTGTCGGGCGTTACGTCCGATATGGCAATCGCGCGGGATGAGGTGTTTGGCCCGGTGCTGGCCGTGATGACCTTCCGCACGGCGGACGAGGCGATCGCCCTTGCCAACGACGCGGCCTACGGCTTGTCGGCGGGGGTCTGGAGCGAGAATGTCCATACCTGCCTCGATTTCGCGCGGCGGGTGCGGGCGGGGACGATCTGGACCAACACCTGGATGGACGGCTTTCCCGAACTGACGTTCGGCGGCTTCAGGCAATCCGGCCAGGGCCGCGAAATCGGCCGCTACGGGCTGGAGGAATTTCTTGAGGTGAAGACCGTGACGATGCGGATCGGCCGCACACGGGCACCTTGGGTGAAGACCCGCTGACAAAGGCATCAGCGGCAACAACGACCAACGCGAAACTTATGGGAGGAAACCAAATGCGTGGTTATTTCGGAACGACAATGACGGCGGCGGCGCTGCTGGCCCTGACAACCAGCGTGGCCATTGCCGAGGACGTGGAGGTGCTGCACTGGTGGACATCCGGTGGCGAGGCTGCAGCCCTGGGCGTGCTGAAAGAGGATCTGGCGGGCAAATCCATCGGCTGGGCCGACATGCCGGTGGCCGGTGGCGGCGGCGAGGCGGCAATGACCGCCGTGCGCGCCCGCGTCACTGCGGGCAACCCGCCGACCGCCGTGCAGATGCTGGGCTTTGACATCCAGGACTGGGCGGCCGAAGGCGCGCTGGCCAATCTTGATGCCGTGGCCGCTGCCGAAGGCTGGGACGCCGTGGTGCCTGCCGCCCTGCAGGCCTTTTCCAAGTTTGACGGGCATTGGGTTGCCGCACCGGTGAACGTGCATTCGACCAACTGGGTCTGGGCCAACAAGGCCGTCATGGACGAACTGGGGATTGCCGAACCCACCAGCTGGGACGAATTCGTGGCCGCGCTGCAGAAGGTCAAGGATTCGGGCCGCACGGCACTCGCCCACGGTGGGCAGGCCTGGCAAGAGGCCACGATGTTTGACGGTGTCGCGCTGTCTGTCGGGGGCCCCGAATTCTACAAGGCCGCCTTCATTGATCTGGACCCCGCAGCGCTTGGCGGTGCCCAGATGGTCGAGACGTTCAACCGCATGGCCACCCTGCGCGGCTTTGTCGATGACAACTTCTCGGGCCGCGACTGGAATCTGGCCTCGGCCATGGTGATCAACGGCGAAGCCGGTTTCCAGATCATGGGTGACTGGGCGAAGGGCGAATTCGTCAACGCAGGCAAAGTGCCGGGCGTCGATTTCGCCTGTTTCCGCGTGCCGGGCACGGCAGGTATCGTCACCTTCAACTCTGACCAGTTTGCGATGTTTGCCGTAGCATCCGAAACCGCGATGGCAGCGCAGGGCGAAATGGCCAAGGCGATCATGTCGCCTGCGTTCCAGTCGGCATTCAACGTCGTCAAGGGGTCGGTTCCGGCGCGCACCGATGTACCGAACGATGCGTTTGACGATTGCGGCAAAAAGGGCATGGCGGAGCTGGCGGCAGCGGCGGAAAGCGGCACCCTGCTGGGGTCCATGGCGCACGGCCACGCCAATCGCGCGGCTGTGAAGAACGCGATCTACGACATCGTCACCGCGCATTTCAACGGTGAGTATGATGCCGAGGCTGCGGCGGCAGAGCTGGTGACAGCGGTCGCGGCTGCGCAATAACCACACGATGGCGAAGGCGGCCCTGTGCCGTCTTCGTACCACCAAGGGGGGAATGAACCATGGCCGTCACCACCGGCGCCGATCTGCGCACGCGCCTGCAGGACTGGATCCCGAAACTCGTTCTGTCGCCATCGCTGGCCGCGATCTTGGTCTTTGTCTATGGGTTCATCATCTACACCGTTTACCTCAGCTTCACCGACAGCAAGATGCTGCCGTCTTATGACTGGGTCGGTCTTGAAAACTACAGCAAGCTGTTCGCCCTGTCGGCCTGGACGACGGCCGTCACCAACCTTGCGATATTTGCCAGCCTTTACATCGTGATCTGCACGCTCATCGGGTTGACACTCGCCATCTTCCTCGATCAGAAAATCCGTGGCGAAGGGCTGTTGCGCCCGATTTACCTCTATCCGATGGCGCTGTCGTTCATCGTGACCGGCACCGCGTGGAAATGGTTTCTCGACCCCGGAATCGGCCTTGAACACACCATGCACCTGTGGGGGTGGACGTCGTTCAGCTTTGGCTGGATCAAGGACCGCGAGATGGCGATCTATGTGATTGTCATCGCGGCCGTCTGGCAGACATCGGGTTTCGTGATGGCCATGTTTCTGGCGGGATTGCGCGGCATCGACAATGAAATCCTGAAGGCCGCGCAGATTGACGGCGCATCGAACTGGCAGCTTTACCGGCGTATCGTGATCCCGTTGCTGCGTCCGGCCTTCCTGTCGGCCTTCGTGATCCTGAGCCACCTTGCCATCAAATCCTATGATCTGGTGATCGCCCTGACGGGCGGCGGTCCGGGCCGGGCAACCGAACTGCCCGCGACATTGATGTATTCCTATACCTTCACCCGCAATTCGATGGGGATCGGGGCAGCCTCCGCCGTCATCATGCTGATGACCATCGCGGCGATCATGGTTCCCTACCTGTACGCCGAACTGAAGGAGAAAACCTGATGTCGGGCGCTGCTCAGGACACCGCGATTCGCACCAGCCGCGTGACCCGGATGTTCATCTATCTGGTGTTGTTGCTGTTCGCCCTGTTCTACCTGCTGCCATTCTTCGTCATGCTGGTAAACTCGGTGAAGCCCTTGTCCGAAATCACCGGCGGCAACATGATGGCCCTGCCGCAGGACTGGACGATTGCCCCCTGGCTTTCCGCATGGTCGACCGCCCAGATCGGGGTCGAACCGACCGGGCTGAAGCCCTATTTCCTGAATTCGATCCTGATGGTGGTGCCGGCGGTCGCCATTTCAACCGGGCTGGGGGCGTTGAACGGCTATGTGCTGACGAAGTGGCGGTTTCGCGGCGATACCATCCTGTTCGGGCTGATGCTGTTTGCCTGCTTCATCCCGTTCCAGATCGTGCTGATCCCGATGGCGCGGATGTTGGGGTTGATGGGGCTGGCAGGGTCCACCCCCGGCCTCGTGCTGGTGCATGTGGTCTATGGGCTAGGGTTTACCACGCTGTATTTCCGAAATTATTATGCCGCTTTCCCGACGGAACTGGTGCGCGCGGCGATGATCGACGGGGCGGGGTTCTTTCGCATCTTCTGGCGGATCATGTTGCCGTCATCGGGCCCGATCATCGTGGTCAGCGTGATCTGGCAGTTTACCAATATCTGGAACGACTTTCTGTTCGGCGCGTCCTTTGCCGATCTGGACAGCATGCCGATGACAGTCGCGCTGAACAACCTCGTCAACTCGTCCACGGGGGTCAAGGAGTACAACGTCCACTTCGCAGGTGCGATCCTTGCCGCCCTTCCCACCTTGTTCGTCTATATCGTCGCCGGGCGTTACTTCGTGCGCGGCCTGATGGCGGGGAGCGTCAAGGGATGAAGCGGTCGAATTTTCAGCGAAAATTCCCGGTACCACGCCCCCCGCAGCGCGCTGATTTTTCGCAGAAAAATTGCCGCAGTCGCATGCCTGAACTGTTTTTGTCAAAGGACTGATCCCATGGGTTTTCTCGACATCTCTCACGTCACCAAATCCTACGGTGCGGTTCAGGTGCTGCATGAGGTGGACATCCAGGTCGAAGAGGGTGAATTCCTCGTCCTCGTCGGCCCGTCCGGCTGCGGCAAATCCACCCTTCTGAACATGATCGCGGGGCTTGAAGCGATCTCGTCCGGCGACATTTCCATCAAGGGCCGCGTCATCAACGGGGTCCACCCCTCGCAGCGCAATATCGCGATGGTGTTCCAGTCCTACGCGCTTTACCCCAACATGACGGTGGCCCAGAACATGACCTTCGGGCTGGAAATGCACGGCGTACCAAAGCCCGAGCGCGACCGTGCGCTGGCGGACGTGGCAAAGCTGTTGCAGATCTCGCCGCTGCTGGACCGAAAGCCGGGCCAACTGTCAGGAGGTCAGCGCCAGCGGGTCGCGATGGGCCGCGCCCTTGTCCGCGAGCCGGATGTTTTTCTGTTTGACGAGCCGCTGTCGAACCTGGATGCCAAGCTGCGCGTGGACATGCGGACCGAAATCAAGAAACTGCATCAGAAACTGCGCACGACAATTGTCTACGTGACGCATGACCAGATCGAGGCAATGACCCTGTCCACCCGCATTGCCGTGATGAACAAGGGCTTTGTCCAACAGTTGGGCACGCCGAAAGACATCTATGACACGCCCGCGAACATCTTTGTGGCGTCGTTCATGGGCAGCCCGTCGATGAACCTGATTCCGGCGAAGGTGGTGTTGCAGAACGCAATACCCCATGCCGAAATCACTGACAGTGAGGGGGTGACCCGACATCTGCGCTTCAGCCAGACCAATCTGGTCGCGTGGGTGGGGCGCGACATCATCCTTGGCATTCGCCCCGAAGCCATCACCGATCCCGAAGGGGCGGATCGCAAATCCACCAACATTCAGCCGTTTAACAACCGTGTGACCGTCACTGAACCGGCCGGATCGGATACATTCGTGACCATGACCCTGTCCGCCCGCGACGTGATTGCCCGAATGCGTGCGGATGCCAGCGTTGCTCCGGGCGAGATGTTCGACTTTGCCATCAACATGGAAAAGGCTGTGGCGTTTGATCCCGCAACCGAGGAACGTATCCCCGCATGACGCCGGACATCCTCATCATCGGGTCGGGCATGGGGGGGGCCACGCTCGCGGCGGCACTAGCGCCCACGGGGCGGCGCGTCGTCATTCTGGAACGGGGAGAGCGGCTGGAGCACAGCGATGCGGCGCGCGACGCCGAAGCGATCTTTGCACGGGGCCATTTTCGCCCGGATGAGACATGGCTGGATGGTGCCGGGCGCGCCTTCAACCCCGGCAACTATTACCACCCCGGCGGCAATTCCAAATTCTATGGTGCAGTCCTGATGCGCTACCGCGCGCAGGACTTCACCCCGCTGCGTCACAGGGGCGGCACCACACCCGGCTGGCCCGTCAGCTATGCGCAGATGGAACCATGGTATCAGGCGGCTGAAGACCTGTATCAGGTGCGTGGTCAGCTTGGCGAGGACCCCACCGAACCGCCCCATTCCGGGCGCTACAACTTTCCGCCCGTGCCGGATGAGCCGCCGATTGCCGATTTGCGGGCGCGTCTGCGGGCGGCGGGGGTCCATCCTTCGGCACTGCCGCTTGGGGTGGATATCGACCGTTGGCTGGCGCATGGCATGACGCCCTGGGATGCGTTTCCCGACACCTGCGGCGGCAAGATGGATGCCGAAACCATCGGGCTGGCCCATGCCCTTCAGCACCCGAATGTCAGCCTTCTGACGGGCTGCCGGGTGCGGCGTCTGATCGCGGACGGTGCGCGGATCACCGGCGTCGAGGTCGAGCGCAATGGCGCGACCGAACGCATGACCGCCCCGCTGATCGCGTTGTGCACGGGGGCGGTCGTGACGGCATCGCTGCTTTTGGGATCGGCAGATGCGGTGCATCCCACCGGGCTGGCCAACCGGTCGGATCAGGTGGGGAGGAATTTCATGAACCATAACCTGTCGGCGGTTCTGGGCCTGCATCCGCTGCGTCGCAACGACAGCATTTATCAAAAGACCATTCAGGTGAATGACTTCTACCTGACAGGCGGGCCGGGGGGGACGCCCTTGGGCAATATCCAGATGCTGGGTAAAATCTCTGGATCCATTCTCGCGTCTGACACAAGGTTGCCGCGCCCCGTGGCTGGCTGGATCGCGCGCCATGCAGTCGACATTCTGGCGATGAGTGAGGATTTGCCCAACCCCGACAGCCGCGTCACCCTGCGGGACGGGCAGATCGTGCTGGATTGGCAGCGCTCGAACTGGGAGGCACATCTGGCCCTTGTCGCCCGCCTGAAGCAGCTGTTGCGCCGAGCGGGTTATCCCATCGTGCTGTCGCGTGCATTCGACAGGCGCACGCCATCGCATCAATGCGGCACGGCGAGGATGGGCACGGACCCGGCGACATCCGTCGTCGATGCCTACGGGCGCAGCCATGACCATCGCAATCTGTTCATTGTGGACGCGTCCATCCTGCCCACATCCGCAGCCGTCAACCCGGCCTTGACCATTGCCGCCCTTGCCCTGCGCACTGGCCAGCACCTTACAACGACGGAGTTTGCCACATGACCGGCATCGCCCTGATAACCGGCGGCCAGCAGGGCATCGGCCTTGGCATTGCCGAGGCGATGGTCGCCGCAGGCTTTCGGGTGGCGCTGGCGGCGCAGTTGCCACCCGATGCCCCTGTGGTGCAATCGGCGCTGGCACATCTGGGCGACGCGGCCCGCTATTTTCAGCATGACCTGACAGACATTGCCCACGCCCCGGCCCTGATCGACGCAGCAGAGCGAGCGCTGGGGCCGATCAGCACCCTGGTCTCGAACGCCGGGGTTCCGGCCAAGGTACGCGGCGATCTGCTGCACCTGAGTCCCGAAAATTTTGACGCGGTGATGGGTGTCAATCTGCGCGGGGCGTTCTTTGTGGCGCAAACCGTTGCCGGGCGCATGCAATCGCGGCACGCGTCGCACTATCGGTCGATTACGTTCATCACATCGGTCAGCGCGGCCATGGTGTCGGTTGAACGTGCGGAATACTGTATCTCAAAGGCGGGGGCGTCCATGATGGCGCAGCTTTTCGCAGTGCGCCTGGCACCGCTTGGAATTGGGGTGTTCGAGCTGCGCCCCGGCATTATCGCCACGGACATGACCATGGGGGTGAAAGACAAATACACCGCCCGCATCGAAGGTGGCCTTGTCCCCGCAGGCCGCTGGGGGCAGCCATCGGACATCGGACAGATCATCGTGCCGATTGTCACGGGGCAGATGGCTTTTGCGACCGGGGCGATCATTCCGGTGGACGGCGGTCTGTCCATTGCGCGGCTGTGAGGATGGCATGAGGTACGATTTCATCATCATCGGCGGCGGCTCGGCGGGCTGCGTTCTCGCCGCGCGGTTGTCGGAAAATCCGGATGCGAAAGTGCTGTTGCTGGAGGCCGGGGGGCGCGACCGCCACCCATTCTACCACCTGCCTGCCGGGTTTGCGAAAATGACCAAGGGCCTTGGCAGCTGGGGCTGGCACACCGTGCCGCAGCGGCACATGCAAAACATGGTGATCCGCTATACCCAGGCGAAAGTCATTGGCGGCGGTTCGTCCATCAACGCGCAGATCTACACGCGCGGCAATGCGCTGGACTATGACGAGTGGCGGCAGATGGGCTGTGAGGGCTGGTCATACGAAGATGTGCTGCCCTATTTCCGCAAATCCGAAGACAATGATACATACAATGACCGTTATCACGGCACGGGTGGTCCGCTTGGCGTCAGCCAGCCCCGCGCGCCCTTGCCGATCTGCGAGGCATATTTCGCGGCCGCCGGGCAGGTGGGCATCCCGCGCAACACGGATATGGCGGGCGCCGTACAGGATGGTGTCGGCTACTATCAGCTGACCCAAAAACACGCCCGGCGGTCATCAACCGCCACTGCCTTTCTGA
>JAYSSN010000485.1:0-18529 GCA_043720555.1 Rhodobacterales bacterium
GGGGTTTTTGGCTTGCCGGCCTTGACCGGCGCCGGGGCGGCCCAGTCGATTTCGGCCCATTTCAGGCAGCGGCTGGCGTGGCGGCCGGCGCCGGGGACGGCGAACATCGGAATATCACCGGCATCGCAGCGCCCGGCCTCAAAATAATCGCAGCGGGGGCCGAAATTGCAGCCATGCGGGCGTTCATGGGGCAGCGGAAAGTTGCCGGGGATGGCGATGAGCGGATGGCTGTTCTTGTCGGCACCGGGCAGCGGGATCGAGCGAAACAGCGCCTGGGTATAGGGGTGGCGCATCTTGTCAAAGACTTGTTTCACATTGCCGGTCTCGATCGCCTCGCCGGAATACATCACGCACAGCCGGTCGCAGACGTCGAGGATCAGGCCGAGGTTGTGGCTGATGAACAGCATCGAGGTGCCGTATTTGTGCCCCAGATCCTTGACCAGATCGACAATCCCCGCTTCGACCGTCACATCAAGGGCGGTGGTCGGTTCATCAAGGATCAGCAGTGCCGGCTTGGCCATCAGTGCCATGGCGATGACGATGCGTTGCTGCTGGCCACCCGACAGCTGGTGCGGATAGGCGCTCAGGATCCGGTCGGGATCGGGCAGACGGACGTCTTGCACGATCTGGCGGGCGAGCGCCCATGCCGCATCACGCGCCATGCCCTGATGGATCATCGGCACTTCGGCCAGTTGCGCGCCGATTTTCATGGCGGGGTTCAGCGAGGCCATCGGCTCCTGGTAGATCATCGCGATTTCCGAGCCGCGCAGGCGGCGCAGCTGTTCGTCGCCCATGGTCGTCAGATCGCGGCCCTTGAATTTGATGGTGCCGCCGGTGATCCGCCCGTTCTTGCCCAGATCGCGCATGACAGCGAGCGCGACGGTGGATTTGCCACAGCCGGACTCGCCCACCAGACCCATCGCCTCGCCCGGCAGCACGGTGCACGAGAAATCCATCACGGCAGGGATTTCGCGCAGGCGCGTGAAGAACGTGATCGAGAGGTTCTCGATCTCGAGGATGGGTTGTGAGGGATCCCAGTCTGGCATGGCAGGACTCGCTGGATGGGGCAGGACCGGGGGGTTCACACCCCCCGCCCCCGAGGTTTCTTGAACTCGTGGCGCAATGTCGGTCGCACCCGGTGGGATACTTTGACACAGAAAAGGCAGGCAGGGCGGCGCATCAGTCTTTCAGGCTTTCTTCGCGCAACCCGTCGGCGAGCAGGTTCAGGCCGAGGACCAGGCTCATCAAGGCAAAGGCGGGCACGACGGCGGGGTGGGGGAACAGCATCAGCAGCGCGCGCCCGTCGTTGATGGTACTGCCCCAGTCGGGGCTTTCCGGTGACACGCCAAGACCGAAGAAGCCGAGCGTGCCCAGCAGGATTGTGGTATAGCCGATCCGCAGGCAGAAGTCGACGATGAGCGGGCCGCGGGCATTGGGCAGGATTTCCCACAGCATGATGTACCAGGGCGATTCGCCCCGCGTCTGACCCGCCGCGACATAGTCGCGCGCCTTGAGGTCCATCACGATGCCCCGCACGATGCGGAACACGGTGGGGGCGTTCACGAACACGACCGAGACGAAGACGTTCAGGATGTTCGGCTCCATCGACCAGACGCCAAGCGGATCGGCATTGAAGGCAAGCCCCGAATAGGCCCAAAGGCCGATCACCAGAGTGATGCCGACATAGAGGTTGCGCTTGGGCGGGTTGGTGAAGAACCGGCTGTTCCACAGCACGCACAGAAAGATGACCGGAAAGATGAACAGCACGGCCGCAAGCATGATCGGGATGCCAGTCACCCGGATTTCAGGCGTGACGAGCAGGTAGAACAGCAAGATCACCGGGAAGGCCAGTACGAGGTTGGCTACGAATGACAGCCCGGTGTCGAGGCGGCCGCCGAAATAACCAGCGGGCAGGCCGAGGGTGATGCCGACCATGAAGGCAAATGCGGTGGCGGCCGGGGCGATCTTAAGCACCTCGCGTGCGCCCATGACCACGCGGCTGAAGACATCGCGCGCCCGGCTGTCACCGCCCAGCAGGTAATGCGCATAGGCCCCCTCGGGATTGGGCAGCGCTGTGCCGGGGGGCTTGTTCTTGAGCCCGGACAGCTGTTCCAGCGGTGCATGCGTGATGATGAGGTCGGCAAACAGCGCGGTGAACACCCAGAACATCACCAGTGCAAAGCCGATCATGCCGACCGGGCTGTCATAAATCTTGCCGTAGAGGCCAAGGTTGCGCTTGTAGCGGATCGAGAGGGCAAAGAGCAGGATCAGCGCGATCCAGACGGGGGTGAACTGCACCGCCATCCCGCCGAAAATCTGGGGCCAGGTCAGTATTTCCATGTCAGGACAACCGGATACGGGGGTTGAGGAACACATAGCCGATGTCGGAAATCAGCTGCGTGACCAGCACGACAAGGACGGCGACGACCGAGCAGCCCAACAGCAGTTCGATGTCGTTGTTGCCCGCAGCCTCGACCAGGGTCCAGCCGAAGCCTTTGTAGTTGAACAGGGTCTCGACAATCACGACGCCGTTCAGCAGCCACGGGAATTGCAGCATGATGACCGTGAAGGGCGCGATCAGGGCGTTGCGCAGGGCGTGTTTCACCACGACCTGGCCAAAGCTGACACCTTTGAGGCGGGCGGTGCGGATGTATTGCTGGGTCATCACCTCGGTCATCGAGGCGCGGGTCATGCGGGCGATGTAGCCCACGCCATAAAGGGCGATGGTGGCGACGGGCAGGGCGAAGTTCCAGAACGTGATGTTGTCCATTGCGCTGGTGGCCGTGCCCTGAAACAGCGTCTTGCCTTGGATCCAGCCCAGATCGGCCAGAACCGGCGACAGACCCACGGTGGCCGAGGCGAACACGACCACAAGGATCACGCCGGAAACATATTCAGGGGTCGCAGTCGTGGCGATGGCAAAGGTCGAGAGCACCCGGTCCAGCCGTGATCCTTCGCGCATGCCCGAGAGGACGCCGATCAGCAGCGATGTCGGCACCATCACGATGATGACCCACAACATCAACCAGCCAGTGTGGCCAAGCCCCCGGCCCAGCACCGCCGAGACGGGCTCCTTGAACACGGTGGAAAAGCCCCACGCACCCTGCAGGATGCCACAAAAGCGTGGTGCAGCATCAGCGGTAATACCGGTGGCAATGCAGCGCCCGCGCGTGACGGCCTTCTCATCGGTAAAGGTCCAGCCGGGGATCACGCCCAGCCATTCGCCGTAGCGACCAAAGACTGATCCGCCAAACCCGTTCTGATCCAGCCAGCGCAGTACCGCGTCGTCATCCATGCGGACGGACCCTTCGGATTTCGCAAGCTTTTCAAGGTTGGGTGGCAGGTTCGTCATGTAAAAGACGATGAATGTCAACGCAACCGCGGTGAGCATCATCACCCCGATCCGCCGCAAGACGAAGATCAGCATCACAAGTCCTTTTCCATGCGGGCAGGGCAGGGATCAGTGCGGTGGCGCGCCCGTTGCGTGCGGGCGCGCCATCTGGATCAGGCCAGGGACCACTTGTAGTGATGGTGTTCAAAGGACGGATGCTGTTCCACGCCGATGACATTCTCTTTCGAGTGCCGGAACAGCGACCGCCAGAACGGCTGCACCATGATGCCTTCGTCCTGCATGATCTTTTCCAGCACTGCCATGATCTCGCGTCGCTTGTCGGCATCCGCGAGGGCAAGGGCCTCGGCCATCTTGGCGTCGAACTCGGGGTTCGCCATGGCGGTTTCGTTCCACGACCCGGTCGAGGTATAGGCCAGGCTCATGTTCTGCACGGCCAGCGGGCGGTGGTTCCATGTGGTGCCCGAGAACGGGTATTTCTGCCAATCGTTCCAGAAGGTGGACCCGGGCAGGATCGTCCGCTTGATGTTCACCCCGGCATCCCGCAGCTGGGCGGCAACGGCGTCGCAGGTGGCCGCTTCCCATGCGTCGTCCAGCGAGATCAGCTCGAACTCCGCGTCGGCAAGGCCGGCTGCTTCAAGTGCCGGTTTGGCCAGTGACGGATCAACGACCTGGGGCGGCAGTTCGGCATATTCGGGATGAACCGGGCAGGCGTGGTGGTTTTCAGCCGGTTTGCCAAGGTTGTTATACCCCAGTTCCAGCACAACGTTGTTGTCGACCGCGGCCTGAAGCGCACGCCGTACAGCCACGTCCTTGTACAGATCAGACGACTGGTTGAAGCGCACGCACAGCGTGGCTGCTGTCACCGCCTCGGATTTTTTCCAGCCCATGCTGTCGAGAATGTCGATGAACTCGCCCGTTGTTTCATAGTTGACGTCGATTTCATCGGAACTGGCGAGTGCGACCATCGCCGACGGATCGGTGCCAAAGTCGATATACTGGATTTCATCCAGCGGTGCCGTGCCGCCCCACCAGGTGTGGTTGGCATTGCGCACCAGTGTCATTTTGGTGCCGACAACGATTTCGCCGGGCAGGTATGGGCCGGTGCCGATCGGGTTGGTTGACGGGTCAGCGCCATCGGCAAGCGAGGCGTGGGTCAGCGCCGACGGATAGTCCGCGATGTTCGGAACCACGGCGATATCGGGCGCGGACAGCATCAGCTTGACGGTGCTGGCATCGACGACGGTCACTGCACCCTCGCGCAGTGTCTTGGTGTCGGGGTTCACAAGGCCGGGAAAGCGCGACGCCATGGCGTTGCCTTCGACATTGCCATCGGTCCAGCGGGCAAAGTTGCGCGCCACATCTTCGGCGGTGAAATCGTCGCCATTGTTCCACTTCACGCCCTGACGGACCTTCAGCGTATATTCCGTCGCATCGGCGTTGGTTTCCCAGCTTTCCAGCAGGCGACCTTCAAAGGTGCCGTCCGCATTGTACTGGATCAGGTATTCCAGCCAGCCGCGATAGACGTTCGCGATCTGCGGCCAGTCGGCAAGGCGCGGGTCTTTCAGCGCCTTGGTTTCCATCGCGGTGCGCAGCACGCCGCCGACCTTGGCCTCCTGAGCCGCCGCAGGTGCCGGAAGGCCGATCAGGCCATAGGCTGCCGCCGCGCCAACACCGAGTGCGGTCGCACGGGTCAGAAACTCGCGTCGGCTCAGTTTGCCCGCGCGCACTTCATCCGCATACATCAACGCGGCGGGATGAATCCCTTTCGCGGTCTGGTTAGGTGTCGTCATGTCAGTCTCCCTGAAAGCAGCTTTTTTTTTGTGGCTCGGGTCCGCGCATGAACAGAGTGGCAATGCAAACCCGGCACTGCAGCCCATAGCGCATTTTTTTCAACGGTGCGTCAATGTCTGCTTTCGTCACATCTGGGTCAAATGCGACATCAAACATGTGATCCGCCGCATATTGACTATGCGCCGCAGCGCATGTTGCCACCGCTTAGTGCGCGCGGCGAAAGGCGGTTGGCGACTGCCCTGTGAGGTGCTGGAATGCCCGCGTGAAATAGGCCGGAGAGTTGAAACCCAGCGTCTCGCCAATGCGGGCCACGGGCATTTTTGTTTCGCTCAGCAGGCGGCGGGCTTCGAATATCCGGCGGTCTTGCAGCAGCACATGGGCGGAATGCCCGTTCGCCTGATTGCAGCAGCGCGTCAGATGCGTGGGCGTCACGCCCAGCGCCGCGGCAAATTCTGCCACCCCCATGCCCGAGCGGAAATTGCGTTCCAGCAGGGCAGTATAGCGCGCGACCAGCTTGACGGCAGCATCCGGTTTGGCTGCTTCGGGGGCGCCGCGCACCACCTGGCGTTCCAGCCAGACGCCCAACAGCCCCAGATAATGCCGCGTGGCGCGTTCATGGGCCGGGCTGGCGCTGTCCATCTCGCGCAGGATCATGTCGAGCGTCACATTCAGTTCCTGCTGGGCGTGCACTTCACGGATGCGCAGATGCTGCGCGGTCTTGGGCAGGGTGACGTCGTGATCGCGACCAAAGAATACGGCGGTGCCGAAAACCTGGGGGCCGACCTCGAAGCCGTGCATGACGCCGGCCGGGATGAACACCACGTTGTGCGCGGTATAGCCACGCGTGACCCCGGCGATGGTGATGCGCCCCTGACCTTTGGTGAACCACAGCAGGCAGGGTTCCGACAGCGACCGCATCGCTTCGACACGCCACCGCCCGCCGGAGGCAAGCCGGGGGATGGCGACGAGGCGCAGTTGCGACAGCTGGGTCAGATCTTGCATGGGGTGATTCATGTAACCTTCGGGGCTTACACTTAAACAACGCTTGGCCGACAACCCAAGCAAAAAGCGCAGTGCGGCAAACTTATCTGCGGCATGGCGCCCCGGGGCGCAAAAAGGCGCGCATGCCAAAGCGGATCAGGCGCATTGCTGCCATGCGGCCATCCGGCTGCGAAACCAGGTGCGCTGCCGCTTGGCATATTGATGCGAAGCGATCTTGGCCGCGGCAATCGCATGTTCAAGGGGCAGCTCGCCGCGCAGATGCGCCACAAGTTCTGGCGCGCCGATCGCGCGTGACGATGGCAGCGCCGGGTTCCAGCCGGGAAGGGCGGCGGCCACCTCGTCCAGCGCGCCGCCCGCGACCATCGCGTCAAAGCGCGCATCAATCCGGGCGTTCAGGGTGGCCACGGCCGGCCGCAGCACCAACGCCTCGGCCCGTGCCAATGGCAACGCGGGTGCGCCGGTGTCGTGCTGCCAGTCGGCCAGCCCCCGGCCCGTCGCCCGCTGCACCTCCCAGGCGCGCTGCACCCGCATCGGGTTTGCGATGTCGATCCGAAAGGTCGTGGCAGCGTCAAGATCGCCAAGCATCGCGGCGACGCCTGTGGCGCGCAGGGCATCACCCTCTTGCCGCACCCAGGGCGGAATCGCGGGGATTTCGGCCAGGCCCGCGGTCAGTGCCGAAAAGTAAAGACCGGTCCCGCCCACGATCACCACGGGGCGGTCCAGCAACGCAGTCACATCGCGCAGCCAGTGACCCACCGAATAGGCGCCATCCCGCGCGACATGGCCATAAAGCGCATGCGGCACCGCCGCCTCGTCCGCCACCGATGGCCGCGCCGTCAGAACGCGCCAGCACCCATAGACCTGCAGGGCATCGGCATTCACCACCACGCGCCCGTCACGCGCCGCCAGTGCCATCGCCAGTGCGGATTTGCCCGATGCCGTCGGTCCCGCGATCAGCACAGGTGCCTCGCGTGAGATGCCGCTGATGATGGTCTCTGTGTCCAAATACTCAAATCCCACGCTGGCAACCCGGCGCCACGTTCGCAGGTTGAACCTGTCCGCGTTTTCCGACATTTTGCGCGGCAATCAAAGAGCGTAAAGATGTCGTGCGATACAGGGGTGCAAAGCGATGCCGGATAAACAGCTGAAAACGTCCTACACCCGGGTGATGCTGAAAATCTCGGGCGAGGCGCTGATGGGCGATCAGGGGTACGGGTTGCACCCGCCGACCGTGCAGCGCATCGCCGAAGAGGTGAAATCGGTGCGCGATATGGGGGTCGAGATCTGCATGGTGATCGGGGGCGGCAACATCTTTCGCGGCCTGCAAGGGTCCGCGCAGGGGATGGAGCGCACAACGGCTGACTACATGGGGATGCTGGCGACGGTGATGAACGCGCTTGCCATGCAGGCCGCACTGGAAAGCATCGGCGTCTTTACCCGGGTGATTTCGGCCATCCCGATGGATCAGGTCTGCGAGCCGTATATCCGCCGCCGCGCCGTACGGCATCTGGAGAAAAAGCGCGTCTGCATCTTTGCCGCGGGCACCGGCAATCCGTATTTCACCACAGACACGGCCGCCACGCTGCGCGCGTCCGAGATGGCCTGTCAGGCGATCTTCAAGGGCACCAAGGTGGATGGCGTCTATGACAAGGATCCCAAAAAACACGCCGACGCCAAACGTTATACCCATGTGACCTATGACGAGGTGCTGCAAAAACACCTCGGCGTGATGGACGCGTCCGCCATTGCACTTGCCCGTGACAACAACCTGCCGATCATCGTGTTCAGCCTGGATGAACCGGGCGGGTTCAAGGGGATTCTGGCGGGGCAGGGAACCTATACGCGGGTGGAGGGCTAATCCCCGGCGCGCGCAGGGCGGGCTGCAGCCCTGACGATGCGCCCGATCCTGTCTCTGGCAAAAGCGGATCGGGATGGCTATAGGATTGGGCAAAACCAGAAGATGGGGCTTTGGCCATGGCCGACGACATTGAAATTGACACCGACGCGCTGCAGCGCCGGATGGATGGCGCGATGAACGCGCTCAAGACGGAATTTGCCAGCCTGCGCACGGGCCGCGCCTCGGCCGCGATTGTGGAGCCGATCCAGGTTGATGCGTACGGCCAGATGACCCCGATCAACCAGCTTGGCACCGTCAACGTGCCGGAACCCCGCATGGTCGTCATCAACGTCTGGGACAAGGCGATGATCGGCAAGGTCGAGAAGGCGATCCGCGAAAGCGGCATCGGGATCAACCCGGTGGTCGATGGCCCGCTGATCCGCCTGCCAATTCCCGAGTTGAACGAAGAGCGCCGCCGCGAGCTGACCAAAGTCGCCTCGCAATATGCTGAAAGTGCCAAGGTCGCTGTGCGCAATGTCCGCCGGGACGGCATGGACCAGATCAAGAAAGCCAAGGGCATGGGCGAGGACGACCAGAAAATGTGGGCCGAAGAGGTGCAGGCGCTGACTGACAAGGCGATTGCGGCCATCGACCGGGCGCTGGAAAGCAAACAAGCGGAAATCATGCAGGTCTGACGCGCGGGACCTGAAAATTTTAGGACTAAAATTTTCAGGCGGCCGACCGGCAGGAAGGAAACAGGGCAGTGGCGGCACTCGATCATCGTGAACAGCGACGCGCCGACCATGTTGCCATCATCATGGATGGCAATGGCCGCTGGGCCACCAATCGCGGCTGGCCGCGCCTTGTGGGGCATCGTCGTGGCGCCGAGCGGGTCAAGGAAATCGTGCGCTGCGCGCCGGATCTGGGCATTCACTGGCTGACGATCTACGCGTTTTCCACCGAAAACTGGAAGCGGTCCACGGAAGAGGTGCTTGGCCTGATGGCCATCTTCGCCCGCTACATCCAGCGCGAGGCGGACCGGTTGGCGGCGGAAGGTGTGCGGATGCGCTTTATCGGGGATCGCACCCGGCTGGCGCCAAAGCTGCAAAGCCTGATGGCGGGGATCGAGGCGCGCACGGCCGGTCTTGCGCGGCTGAACCTGACGGTCGCCATCAATTATGGCGGCCGGGACGAGATTGTGCGCGCCGTGCGCACCCTGGCCCACGAGGTGGCCGAGGGCCGCTTTGACCCGCGCGATGTAACCGAGGCGGGCCTGTCGGCGCGGCTGGACACGGGCGGGCTGCCGGACCCTGATCTTGTCATCCGCACCTCGGGCGAAACCCGCACGTCGAACTTTCTGCCCTGGCAGGCGTCGTATGCGGAATATGAATTCACCGAAACCCTGTGGCCTGATTTCACCCCCGATGAACTGGCTGCGATCCTGGCCCGCTTTGGCAACAGAAACCGGCGTTTTGGCGGGGCTCAGGTATGACCGGGGGCCGTGCGCAATGGGGCGATCTGCGCAAGCGCGTGGTGTCTGCCGGGGTGCTGATCGCCGTTGGAACTGCGGAAATCTGGCTCGGAGGGGTGTCATTCGCCATCCTCGTGATCATTCTGACGGGTGCCATGGTGTGGGAACTGGCCACGATCACCGCCCCCGACCACCCCAACACGCCGCTGATGACGGCAGGCATATCTGCCGTCTGCCTTGGCATTGCGGTGTTCTTGCACGACGGCTTTTCCAGCGTCTTTCTGCTGGTGCCCAGCCTTCTGATCGCCTTGACAGATCGTCGTGATCGCCAGCTGTCTGCCCTTTATGCGGCAGCGATCATGGTCGCAGGGTACGGCCTGATTGATCTGCGCGACGGGGCGGGCACCCCCACGATCATCTGGCTGGTACTGATCGTCGTTGCATCGGATGTGCTGGGCTATTTTGCCGGACGCACCTTTGGCGGCCCGAAGTTCTGGCCCAGCATCAGCCCCAAAAAGACATGGAGCGGCACTGCAGCAGGCTGGGCCGGATCGGCCCTCGTGGGGCTGGGTTTCGTCATCTGGGGCGGGGCCGGGTGGGTGCTGGTGCCGCTGTCGGTACTTGTCGCCTTTGCGGGCCAGATGGGCGATATCTGGGAAAGCTGGATCAAGCGGCGCTGCGGGGTCAAGGATTCGTCAGGCCTGATCCCCGGGCACGGCGGCGTACTCGACCGGTTTGATGCGCTGACGGGGGCGATTGTCGCGCTGATGCTGCTGGGGCTGTTGTTCAGCCTGCCGCTGCCCGGCGCGGCTGGTCCTTGATGCGCAGGATTTCCGTTTTTGGTGCCACCGGGTCCATTGGCGAGAACACCTTTGATCTGGTGATGCGCGCCGGCGGGCCTGAGGCCTTTCACACTGTCGCCCTGACAGGCGGGCGCAACGTGGGGCGTCTGGCGCAAATGGCCATTGCCCTGCGTGCCGAGGTGGCGGTGAGCGCGCATGACGATTGTCTGCTTGCCTTGCGCGAAGCGCTTGCGGGGTCGGGGGTGCAGGCCGCCGCCGGGGCAAAGGCCATCGCCGAGGCCGCCGACCGCCCCGCCGACTGGGTGATGAGCGCGATTGTGGGGGCGGCAGGCCTGATCCCCGGCCTGCGTGCCTTGCGCCATGGGGCGTCCCTCGCGCTGGCCAACAAGGAAAGCCTTGTCTGCGCGGGGCAATTGATGATGGCGACGGCAGCGCTGCATGGCGCGCGCATCCTGCCGGTGGACAGCGAGCATTCCGCGATCTTTCAGGCCTTGCAGGGCGAAGATACCGCAGCGCTGGAACGCATCATCCTGACGGCATCGGGGGGGGCTTTGCGCGACTGGCCGTTGGACAGACTGGCCAAGGCCACCGTCGATCAGGCGCTGGCGCACCCGAACTGGGCGATGGGCAAGCGGATCACCATTGACAGCGCCTCGATGTTCAACAAGGCGCTTGAAGTCATCGAAACACGCGAATTCTTTGGGGTCGAGCCGGACCAGATCGAGGTCATCATCCATCCCGAATCGCTGATCCATTCAATGGTTGGCTACCGCGACGGCGCGATCATGGCGCATCTGGGGGCGCCTGACATGCGCCATTCCATCGGATACGCGCTGAACTGGCCTGCGCGGGCGGCGCTGCCGGTGGAACGGCTGGACTTTGCACGCCTTGCGCAGTTGACCTTCCGCGCGCCCGATCCCGTGCGTTATCCCGCCCTGCGCCTGTGCCGTGATGTCATGGCGACCCGCGGTGCGGCCGGGGCGATCTTCAACGCGGCCAAGGAAGTGGCACTGGACCATTTCATCGGCGGGCGGATAGGCTTCATGGACATGTCGGGCGTTGTCGAAGATACACTTGCCCGTGTTTCGTCCGAGATCAGCCTTGGAAAAGCCGCCATGACCCTTGAGGACGTACAACAGGCAGACCATGTAGCCCGTATCAGGGCAACCGAAGCCGCCATGGCGCGGCACAGAAAAGGATAGACGCGTGGATTTTGGCAGCCTTCTGTCCGGCTTTGGCAACATCGGCTTTGTGCTGGTGGCCTTTGTTGTCGCCCTGTCGATCATCGTGGCGATCCATGAATACGGCCATTACATCGTGGGCCGCTGGTGTGGCATCCACGCCGAGGTGTTCTCGCTGGGCTTTGGCCCGGTGGTCTACAGCCGGGTCGACAAGCACGGCACGCGCTGGCAGCTCGCCGCCCTGCCGTTTGGCGGCTATGTGAAATTTCTGGGTGACAAGGACGCGGCATCGGGCGTCGATGGCGCCACGCTGCGTGGCCTTTCCCCCGCCGAACGCCGCCGCACCATGCATGGTGCCCCGCTCTGGGCACGTGCGGCAACCGTGGCCGCTGGCCCCGCATTCAATTTCATTCTGTCGATCCTGATCTTTGCGGGCTTCGCGCTCTGGGCCGGGATTGCCACGGAACGTGCCGTGGTGGGTGAGTTGAAGCCCTATCCGTTTGACGGGCCGAGTTTGCAGGTTGGCGATGAAATTACTGCGATCAACGGCCAGGCGATTGCCGATCTGGGCACATTTCTTGACGTGGCCGACAAAATTCCCGCGATCGCCGGCGTGACCTACACTGTGATGCGCGGCGGAGTATCGGTCGATGTGGCCGGCCCGCACCCGCAACCCCCACTGGCCGATGCGATTCAACCGCAGACGGCGGCGTTTGATGCCGGCCTGCAGGGTGGCGACGTGATCCGCGCGGTCAATGGCACCCCGATCTATTCATTCTCGCAGATGCGCGAAATGGTGGGAAATTCCGATGGCCAGCCGCTCAACCTGAAGGTCTGGCGCGGTGGGGTCGAACTGGATGTTACCCTTGTGCCGCGGCGCAGTGATGTGCAGACATCGGACGGCGGTTTTGAAACGCGCTGGCTGATCGGGTTGAACGGATCGATGCTGTTTGCCCCCGAACTGCGCGCGGCGGGCGTCGGCGAAAGTCTGGGTTACGGGGGTGCGCAGGTCTGGGGCATCATCACCGGCACATTCTCGGGCCTGTCGCATATCATCACTGGCGCGATTTCCACCTGCAATCTGAAGGGCCCCATAGGCATCGCCGAAACGTCGGGCGCTGCCGCGTCGGCCGGGCTGGAGACGTTCATCTGGTTCATTGCTGCTTTGTCCACCGCGGTGGGACTGATGAACCTGTTTCCGGTGCCGGTGCTGGACGGTGGCCACCTGGTATTTCACGTCTGGGAGGCGATCACCCGCAAACCGCCGCCCGACCGGGTGCTGCAGGTGATGATGACCACCGGTTTCGCCGCGATCATGGCGCTGATGCTGTTTGCGCTGTCGCGCGATCTGTTCTGCTGAGAGGCAGGCCGCCGCGTTCCCGCCACAGTGCTGCCACAAAGGCGCAGTAAATTTTTCTTCGCGAGCAGGAAAAGGATACGGATATGCAATCTGTGATGAATGGATATCGCGGCGTTTCGTTGATCGTCGGTCTGAACTGGGATCGCTTCTTCTTCTTTGGGACGCTGATTGTCGGGCTTCTGGCCGGGGCGTTTCTGGGCCACGCGATCAGCAGTACTTTTCCTGTGATGGATGCCCCCGCAGCCTTTTGACAAGCCTTTGCTTTCCCGCTAGTCAGATGCAACGACATCTTGTGTGTGGGGCAGAAAAATGGCGCGAAAAACTGGTGCGATGCGGGCAGCGTACAACGTCCGCACTGGGCTTATGCACACAGCAGCAGTCGCGGTTATTCTAGCCCTTTCAACGCCATCCAACCTGTTCTTCTCACCGGCCTATGCTCAGGCGTTCAGCTTTTCCAACGTCACAATCGAAGGCAACGAGCGCGTCGATGCGCCCACAATCCTGTCGTTCCTCGGAATCGGTCAGGGTCAGGCGCTGACCGCGGGGGAATTGAACGATGCCTCGCAGCGGCTGGTGAACTCCGGCCTGTTTGAAACGGTGGAGCTGGTGCCGCAAGGATCGACCCTGATCGTGCGCGTGCAGGAGTACCCGATCGTCAACGTCATCAATTTCGAAGGCAACCGCCGGATTGATGATGAAAAGCTGGCCGAAGCGATCAGCAGCCAGTCGCGCCGGATCTATTCGCCCTCGCAGGCCGAGGCGGACGCCGCCGCGATCACCGAGATTTACCGCGTGACGGGCCGGATGGCCGCTACGGTCGATCCGCGCATCATCCGCCGCGATGGCAACCGCGTGGATCTGGTGTTTGAAATCGCCGAGGGCCGCGTGGTCGAGGTGGAGCGTCTGGCCTTTGTCGGCAACCGCGCATTCAGCGACCGCCGCCTGCGCCAGATTCTGGAAACGAAACAGGCGGGCCTGTTGCGCACCATCATTCAGCGCGACACGTTTGTTGCCGAGCGGCTGGAGCTGGACAAGCAGCTTTTGCGCGATTTCTATCTGTCGCGTGGCTATGTCGATTTTGAGGTCGTCGATGCCAGCGCCGAAGTGGCGCGCGAACGCGACGCCACCTTTGTGACCTTCACCCTGCGCGAAGGGCGGCCCTTCAGCGTTGGGCAGGTCAGCACCGTGTCGGAAATCGACGGTCTGGACGCCGCCCCGTATGAGGCGGCCGTGCGTCTGCGGCCGGGGGTTACCTATTCGCCCGCGATCATCGAGACCAACATCGCGCGCCTTGAAACGCTTGCCTTGCAGCAGGGGCTGAACTTTGTGCGGATCGACCCGCGTATCACCCGCAACGACCGCACTCAGACGCTCGATGTCGAATTCGCGCTGGTGCGGGGCGAAAAGGTATTTGTCGAACGCATTGATATCGAAGGCAATGCCACAACGCTCGATCAGGTCGTGCGCCGCCAGTTCCGCACCGTGGAAGGCGACCCCTTCAATCCGCGTGAAGTGCGGCAGGCCGCCGAACGCATCCGCGCGCTTGGCTTCTTTTCCGACGCACAGGTCAATTCGGAACCGGGTTCCAGCCCCGATCAGGTCGTGGTGAACGTCGATGTGGAAGAACAGCCCACAGGATCGTTGAGCTTTGGCGTCAGCTACGGCGTGCAGTCGGGTGTGGCGTTCAACGTGGGTCTGTCGGAAACCAACTTCCTGGGCCGGGGGCAGGCGCTTGCCGTCAACATCTCGACCGGGTCGTCGAATGTGGACTCGAGCCTGCGGTTCAGTGAACCTGCCTTCCTTGGCCGCGATCTGCGCTTTGGCTTTGGCGTGTACTATCGGTCCACCAATCAGGAAAACGCGCGCTACGACACACGCAATATCGGGATCACCACCTCGCTCGCGTTCCCGATCAGTGAACTGGGTGAATTGGAAGTGCGCTACCGGCTGTCGCAAGACCGGGTCAGCGATGTCAGCACGGATTCGTCGGTAATTCTTCAACGCGAAGGTATGCTTGATGCGCTGGTCACCAGTTCGTTCGGCTACAGCTACAGCTATGACAACCGCATCGAGGGCATCAATCCGCGCGGTGGCGTGCTGTTGCGGTTCAGCCAGGATTTTGCCGGGCTTGGCGGTGACACCAAGTATGTTTCGACGACCGCGATTGCCGTGGCCGAACAGCGCGTGCTGAACGAAGAAGTCACGCTTCGGGCGATTTTTGAAGGTGGCCTTCTGAATTCCTTTGGTGACAACTCCAGCCGAGTCACCGAACGCTTTTTCGGCAACAACAAGATCCGTGGCTTTGAACCCAACGGCATTGGCCCGCGTGATCTGGGTGCGGTGAACGAAGATGCGCTTGGTGGCAATGCCTTTGCCGTGGTCCGGCTTGAGGCGGACTTTCCGCTTGGTCTGCCCGAAGAATATGGCATCTCCGGTGGTGTTTTCCTGGATGCGGGCTCGGTCTGGAACCTTGATGACACGGCGGGAACTACTGGCCAGATTGACGATTCGCCGCATCTGCGTGCGGCCATCGGGGTGTCTGTGTTCTGGGATACGCCGATTGGCCCGTTGCGCTTCAACTTTGCCAAGGCGTTGAAGAAAGAGGATTATGATCTGGAGCAGCCCTTCGATCTGACCATTTCGACGACGTTCTGATGCGCGGGGCATCGGTCTTTCTGGCCGCAGCCTGCGTGCTGGGGCTGGCGGGGACACCGGGCCATGCGCAGGCAGATCTGTCGATTTCCGGCACACCTGTGCTGACCATCGATCAGGAAAAGCTGTTCGCGGATTCGCAGTTTGGCAAAGCCTCGCTCGCCCGGCTGACGGCCGAGGAGGACGCGCTGGTGGCCGAGAACGTAAAGATCGAAGCCGCGCTCGAGGCCGAAGAGCGCGATCTGACCGACCAGCGCACGACCTTGCCCCCCGAAGAGTTCCGCGCACTGGCCGAGGCGTTCGATCAGAAGGTCGAAGGCGTGCGATCAGCGCAACGCGCCAAATACACCGCACTGACACAGGCCCATGACGATGACCGGCGTCGTTTTCTGCAAGCAGCGGTCCCGGTGATCGGCCAGTTGATGCAGGACATGGGGGCGGTTGCCGTGATGGACAAGCAGACGATCTTTCTGTCGCTGCAGCGGATTGATATCACCGAGGATGCGATCAACCGCATTGATACGGCCATTGGCGACGGCACCAACATGCCGCCGCCCGCTATGCCCGCACAGCCCTGATCTTGTCCTGCCCGCCCCAAGTTGCTAGCAGGTGTCAAACGGCCCAGCAGAGGCCACCAGCCCGGGGATACCTATGACCAACAGTGCAACGCCCGTGACCGAGGCCGATCTGTCGCTGATCCAGCGGATCATACCGCATCGTTACCCGTTTCTTCTGGTCGACAAGGTGCGCGATATCGTGGTGGGCAAGTCCTGCATCGGGATCAAGAACGTGACCTTTAACGAGCCGCAGTTTCAGGGCCATTTTCCGGGCATGCCGATCTTTCCCGGCGTGATGATCGTCGAGGCGATGGCGCAGACCAGCGGCATTCTGGTCGGGGTGACGATGGATCTGGTTGACAAGAACGCCAAGGTTTTCTTCATGGGGGTAGAGAATGCCAAGTTCCGCCGCAAGGTCGTGCCCGGTGACGTGCTGGAAATGCATGTGACCGCCCTGCGCGGTGGCGGTAAGGTGTGGAAGTTTGAAGGCCGCGGCATGGTGGCGGGTGAACTCGCCGCTGAGGCGACCTTTACGGCCATGTTCGATTTATCTGGAATCTGATCCATGATTGATCTCACCGCCCGCATTCACCCATCCGCAGTCGTCGAAAACGGCGCTGTGATCGGTGCAGGCGTGTCTGTCGGGCCTTTTGCACTGATCGGGCCAGAAGTGACGCTTGGTGCGGACGTGGTGGTGAAATCCCATGCGGTAGTGACCGGCTGGACGGATGTGGGCGAAGGCACGGTGATCTACTCCTTTGCCTGCGTGGGCGAGGTGCCGCAGGATCTGAAGTTCAAGGGCGAACGCACGCGGCTGATCGTGGGGGCACGCTGCCGCATCCGCGAAGGTGCCACGCTGAATACCGGCACGACCGGCGGTGGCGGGGTGACGCGGGTCGGCGATGACTGCCTGTTGATGACAGGCGCGCATGTCGGCCATGACGCACAGCTGGGCAATCGCGTGATCCTGGCCAATCAGGTGGCCATCGCGGGGCACTGCCAGTTGGGCGATGATGTGATCGTCGGCGGCCTGTCGGGTATTCACCAATTCGTGCGGGTGGGCAAAGGCGCAATCATCGGTGCGGTCACGATGGTGACGAATGACGTGGTGCCCCACGGACTTGTGCAGGGCCCACGCGGTGAACTGGATGGGCTGAACCTTGTGGGGCTGAAGCGCCGGGGGGTGGAACGGGTGGATATCACCGCCCTGCGCGCCGCCTATCAGATGCTGGCGCAGGGCGAAGGCACCTTCATGGACCGGGCCCGCAGGCTGGCCGAAGAAACCGATAACCCGCATGTGCGCGAGATGACAGATTTCATTCTGGCCGTATCCGACCGCAGCTTTCTGACCCCCAAGGGGGCCAAGTGACGACCGCGATCATCGCCGGGCGTGGCGGTCTGCCCGCAGCCCTGGCGGCTGTCATGGATGCACCCTTTGTTGCCGCACTTGACGGCTTTGTGCCCGAAGGCGTCACGCCGGATCTGACGTTTCGCATTGAACGCCTCGTGCCGTTTCTGCGCGGTTTGCGGGAACGGGGGGTGACGGGCGTCATCTTTGCCGGGGCCGTGACGCGCCCGCGTTTTGACCCTGCGATGTTTGACCCCGATACAGCGCAGCTTGTGCCGCAACTGATGGCGGCGATGCAGGGGGGGGATGATGCCACGCTGCGCACGGTGGTGGCGATCTTCGAGGATCTGGGTCTGCTGGTGCAGGGCGTGCAGGACGTGGCCCCCTCGCTGGTGCCAGAAGCGGGGTTCCTGACCGGCAAGGCGGCTGCGGTCGATGACCGCGACGCCGCCCGCGCCTGCGCCATCGTGCAGGCTTTGGGTGCAATCGATGTGGGGCAGGGGGCGGTGGTGCAGCAGGGCCTGTGTCTGGCGGTCGAGGCGTTGCCGGGCACCGATGCGATGCTTGTCGGGGTGGCGGGCCTGCCCGCAGGCCTGCGCCCGGACCCCGCCAACGGCAAGGGCGTGTTCTACAAGGCGCCGAAGCCGGGGCAGGATGTGCGCGTGGACCTGCCCACCCTTGGTCCTGATACCGTGCGCCATGCGGCCAATGCAGGCTTGGCGGGCATCGCGTGGCAGGCGGGTGGCGTGATCTGCCTGCACCAGCCTGACATGATCGGCCTTGCCGATCAGGCCGGACTTTTCCTGTGGGCGCGGCCGTGAAACTGTTTCTGATCGCGGGCGAGCCGTCAGGGGATCGGCTGGGGGCTGCGCTGATGGCGGGACTCAAGACATTGTCGCCGGATATTGCGTTTGCCGGGATCGGCGGCCCGTTGATGCAGGCCGAAGGGCTGAGCAGCATGTTTGCGATGGAAGAGCTGTCGGTCATGGGCATTGCCGAAGTCCTGCCGAATTACCTGCACCTGAAACGTCGCATCCGCCAAGCTGCCGCCGCCGCATTGGCCGGCGGCGTGCAGGCCCTTGTCACCATTGACAGCCCCGATTTCTGCTTTCGCGTGGCGAATATCGTCAAATCCGCCAATCCGGCGCTGAAAACCATCCACTACGTTGCGCCAT